>JBAVWM010000393.1:0-10614 GCA_049697815.1 Methanoregula sp.
CAAGGAATACATGTACATCGAATCCATGGGAAAGAAAAAGTTCGACTGATTTTTTTAAAAACAAATAGTTCTCTCATCTCTTTTCAGGGTAGTACACCGGTTGCCGGACCCGATGTTTGTCCCGCAGAGAAAATGGGCATCAGGATAAACCGGTGAAAAGGGAGGGCAGGGCTGTCAGTCCTCATCCGCAGTATAATAATAGAATTCTTTTGATGCCTTCTGTTCCCGGTCAAGGAAGGAATCGGGCTTGTTGATCCGCGGCCGGCCGCTCTGGTCCCGGCGGAAGGTGACACCCAGGGCGTCGAGGAAGCGGTTCATGCCCTCCCGCATCCCGAAGGGCCCTGCCGCCGTGCCCCGGACCCCGGGTTCTCCCTCGAACACCAGGATCCGCTCGCTGATCATGTCAATTAAGTAGATATCGTGGTCAATGACCAGGATGCCCGCCTCCCTGCCCTCGGCATGGTGCTTGATCATCCGGGTCACCTTGACCCGCTGCTCAACGTCAAGGTGGGCGCTCGGCTCATCGAGGATATAGAGATCGGCATCCCGTGAAAGGCAGCTTGCAATGGCAACCCGCTGGAGTTCGCCACCGGAGAGTGAATCGACCGGGGACTGGAGGATCGGGCCGAGTGACAACGGTTCAAGGATCTCGTGCTGGAAGTGGGATGTATCGAATTTCGTTGTGCAGCGCCGGAGGTACATTTCCACCGAATCCGAGGTGTCTGCCCTGATGTACTGGGGCTTGTAGGAGATCCGGAGGGTTGCCTCGATCGTGCCGGTGGTCGGTGTCTCTGTTCCGGCAAGGAGCCTGGCAAACGTACTCTTGCCCGTACCGTTTGCCCCGACCACGCCCAGCACCTCGCCGCTCCGGATCGTGCCGCCACCGATAGTCAGGTGAAAGGTATCGTACTCCCGGGTCAGGGCCGGGATCGCAAAGAGATCCTCGCGATCCGATCCCTTGTCATGCGCCCTTTTCTCAAAAACAACCTGCGTATCGCGGAACCGGACATTCTCTTCATGCAGGTAGCCTTCGAGGTACTGGTTGATGCCGACCCGTACTCCCTTGGGGCGGGTGATGATACCAAATACTGCCGGTTTGCCGTACGCGACATGCACGGTATCGGCAAGCATGTCAAGGATTGCAAGGTCGTGCTCAACGATAACGACCGGCCGCTCCTGTGCCAGCTCGCGGATCAGCTTTGCCGCGGCTATTCTCTGGTAGATGTCCAGGAACGGGGTAATCTCGTCCAGGAAATACAGGTCAGCCTCCCGTGCAAGGCAGGCTGCAATGGCAACCCGCTGCAGCTCGCCGCCACTGAGCGTGCCGATCTCGTGGTCGAGGATTGCCTCCAGCTTCAGGACGGGAAGGATCTCCAAAAGCCGGTTGCGTTCGTCAGTCTTTTTTAAGAGTTCCCCCACGTTTCCGGAGAATATTTTCGGGATATAGTCGATATACTGGGGCTTTGTTGCGATCTTCAGGGTCTTTCTGGAAACGGTCTGGAGATATTCGAACAGTTCGGTCCCGGTGTACAGCTTCAGGATCTCTTCCCATGCAGCCTCGCTCTCGAAATTGCCCAGGTTGGGGCGGAGCTGCCCGGAAAGGATCTTGATTGCGGTGCTTTTCCCGATACCGTTGGCACCGAGAATGCCGGTGACTTTCCCGTCCACGGGGATCGGGAGGCCATAAAGGGCAAACCCGTTCTTCCCGTACCGGTGGGTCGGGTGCTCGAGTTCCTCCGGCAGGCTGACGATATCGATGGCATCGAAGGGACATTTCTTGATACAGATACCACAGCCCACGCAGAGCTCCTCTGAGATGACAGCCTTCCCCTCCGGGCCGATAATGACGGTCTCATCCCCGGTACGAACGCGGGGGCAATAGAGGATACACTCGGTGCCGCACTTCTTGGCATGACACCGGTCTTTATGGACGATAGCGATTCTCATGGGGATCAAAAAACGTCATTTTGGCATCGCAGTCAGGAGGATGGTCCAGGTCATGAACCAGAAGGCAAAGGTTATGAAACCCTGATAAAACCACTCCTTCCAGCCAAGCTTTTCAGTGGCCATTCCCATCAGCTTGAAGATATGCTTCTGGATAACGATGCCTGCAAGCACCAGCATGAGGCCGAGGAACCCGTCCTTCTGGAGCCCGGCTGCATCCGGTACTCCTCCCAGATAGAACGCGAGTGCACCGGTAACGATACCGATGAGCGACCCAATGAGCGTCCGCTTGATGCGGGCAATATGTTCTGCCTGTTTATCTGCCTTCGTCATAGCCGTCTTGGTTTGTACAGGCTTTTCCCCGATGATCTCTTCGCTCAATCCCGCTCCTCCGGTAGTCTTATTTTTTAGTGCGCAAGCCATATGTAATTTGGTATAGCCTATGGCATCCGAACAGGGCATGAGCGGGATCGATACAAGGGCGATGGTGGCCGAACTCTCCGGCAAGCTGCCGCTCTGGATCGACAAGGTCTACCAGTTCGACAGCCATACCCTTTCCATCCGCCTGAACGGGGAGAACAAGGCACGGTACCAGTTCATTGTCGAGGCCGGCAGAAGGGCCCATTTTGTAAAAAATCTTCCCGAGCCACCGAAAAACCCGCCCCAGTTTGCAATGCTGCTGCGGAAATATCTCTCCGGCGGGAAAGTGCTCGCGATCCGCCAGCACGGCCTTGAACGCATTATCGTCTTTTCTATCGGCAAGGGCACGACCACCTTCCACCTCATTATTGAACTTTACGACGAGGGAAATGTCATCCTTGCCGATGAATACTACGAGATCATCAAGCCGCTCCGCCATCACCGCTTCAAAGACCGCGAAGTGGTCCCCCGGGTCCCGTACACCATGAGCCCGTCGGACCCCACGGCATCTGAGGCAAACCTTGCAGCTGCCCTTCAAAATGACAACCGGGAGCTTGTCCGGGCGCTGGCCATCGGGTGCATGCTGGGCGGCACCTATGCAGAATATATCTGCGGAAAGGCCGGGCTGGACAAGACAATGCCCGCAGCCTCGGCAGATCCGGCGGCCGTTTTCCGGGAACTGCAGGCATTGTTTGATACGGTGATGCACGCCCCGAACCCGGTTGTCACAAACAAACACTGCGAACCGGTCGATCTTCTCGGGGAGCCGGAGGCACAGCACTTCCCGACCTTCTCCGAAGCCCTTGAAGCGTTCTTCCCGCTGACCAAAGCCGAACGGAAGACTGCTGAGGCCAGGCCGAAACTCTCCAGGGAAGAACGGATCCTGAAATACCAGAGGTCAGCAATAAAAAAATTTGATGATAAGATCGAGAAGACCGAAGCGATCGTCGCAACCCTGTACGAGAATTACGCGCTCGTAATGCAGGTAATCACCTCCCTTGATGCAGCGAGCAAACGGCTCTCGTGGCAGGAGATAGAGAAACGCCTGAACGCGACACAGTCGGACACGGCAAAAAAGATCGTCGCCTTCCATCCGGAAGAAGCGTCCGTTGATATTGACATCGGGAAGATCGTCAGGATCCACGTCCACGAGAGTCTTGAACAGAATGCCGGCCGGTACCACGATCTGATCAAGAAGTTCAAAAAGAAGAAGGCCGGCGCTCTTGTGGCGATGAAACTGATCCCGGCCAGGAAGAGCGTGCAGAAGCGGGATTTTGTGCCCATGAAAAAACTCTGGTACCACCGCTTCCGCTGGTTCATCACGAGCGACGGCGTCGTTGTCCTCGGCGGCCGGGATGCCTCCCAGAACGAAGAACTGGTCAAGAAATACCTGACCGGCGGGGACCTGTTCGTGCATGCCGATGTGCACGGAGCAAGTGTCGTGATTGTCAAGGGCAGGTCGGATAAGATGGACGAAGTGGTGCAGTTTGCCGCGTCCTACTCCGGGGCCTGGAGGAGCGGGCATTTCTCGGCCGATGTGTACAGTGCCCTCCCGTCACAGGTGAGCAAAACGCCGGAATCCGGCGAGTTCGTTTCCCGGGGCTCGTTCATTGTCCGGGGCGAACGCACCTGGTACCGGAATGTCCCCCTTGCAGTCGGGATTGGCCTGATGTTGAAACCCTATGCGGCCGTTATCGGGGGGCCGCCTTCAGTTATCCGCAACAGAACGAACGCTTACCTTGAACTCAGGCCCGGGCAGTTCGAACCCAACGATGTGGCAAAAAAAGTCCTCCGCATCCTGAAGCAGAAAGTAACGGACGAGGAAGAAAAAGCCCTCAGGGCCGTCCTGAATACCGAACAGGTAGCGGCATTTGTCCCGCCCGGCGGTTCAGATATCGCAGGTCATAATGAAGGCTGAGTACGGGGAACTCAAATGTGGCTATGGCGAGATCCGGTTATTCCCGGAGAGTATCGACGACCTCTGGCACCTCCGGCACCTCATCGGTACAGGAGATCTGGTGTTTGCCACCACCTTCCGGAGCGTGGATGCAGCCACGGACAAGATCCGACCGGAGAAGGTGGAGAAGCGGCCGGTCCGGCTCGGGGTCAGGGTCGAGCGGGTTGAGTTTTCCGAGCACGGGGTCCGGCTGCGTCTTTTCGGGATCATCGAACATGGTATTGATGTCGGGGCGCATCATACCATCAATGTTGAGACCGGGTTTGAGATTTCTGTCATCCGACAGTGGCGCCCGGTGGATCTCGAACGGGTGGAACGGGCAGTCAAGGCTTCCGTGTACGGGGTCATCCATATCCTCACCATCGAGGAAGGAGAAGCCGAACTCTTCCGGCTCCGTCAGTACGGCCCCGAGAGCGTGATCACGATCACTGCCGGGAGCGGCAAGGGGGCTGAGACCGATACCCGCACGGCGTTTTTCGATGCGCTCCTCTCCCACATACAGACGGTCTCCGGCCCGCTTATTATCGCCGGTCCCGGGTTTATCAAGGACGATTTTGTAAAATATGCCAAAAACAGATCCTGTGCTGGCATCGACCATGCTGTTGTTGTCGAGACCCGGCGGATTGGCCGAGGGGCAGTCCAGGAAGTTGTTGGCAAGGGTGCGCTGGAGAAACTGATGGACGACCTCCAGCTCTCGCGGGAAGTGAAGATGATGGACGAGGTGCTGCTCCGCATATCCCAGGAAGGGGCAGTTGCCTATGGCATGAAGGAAGTGAGGGAAGCCATCGGGTACGGAGCGGTTGAACAGGTGTTGATTGCAGACACCCTCCTGCGTGACGCACCGGTCATGCACCTGATCGAGGATGCGGAAGCCATGCGTGCCACGATCGTTGTCCTCTCGTCGGCATTCGAGCCGGGGGAGCGTCTCGTTGCACTGGGCGGCATCGCTGCACTGCTGCGGTATAAACTGGTGAGATAAAAAAAACATTCTGATGATCAGCTGATGCGCGTTATTATTTACATAAACTTCTGAGGACTTAGCCTTCCCTATTAGTAAACCGCCATTCTCACAGGCAAGACCGGACTTGATAAAAATTGTATATGCTCTTCAGGGTTCCCCATCTCTGAATATATCACGCAGCGTTATGCATCCTGGGCCCATCCGAATCCTCCGAAATAGGTCTTGAAGGCCGTGTCATTAAGACCAAAGATACCATGAGGTGAGGTAGTCCCAAAGATTATCTCTTTGTCTAAACCCGGTGGACAATACCCATCTCCCTGCTGTCCCCCCTGGGCGAGCGATGGCAGAAGATTGGCATCGATCTTACTCATGTCGATCTCGATCCCCCACGGATTCCGGAGGACAATGTATTTCGTAATACCATTATTGTTCAGAGTAAAGGTACCGAGAATCGAGTACGCATGACGGGCGACAAGTGCCGGGGAATAATCAGGACAGGAATCCTTTGTCCACGCAACAGTAGGATTTGCCGTGATCATAGATGTCCCATCCGTGGCGCCACTATTGTCGTTATTCAATGTGTCGTAACAGCTCGTGAAATTATTGGGATCATCATAGGCACTAGGAAAGCCAAATGTTTCGTCCGTGAAGTCATAAGGGAGGTTAGTGATTTCGGTCAGGGTCTGCAGGGGATCCCCTTCAGGAAATGCGAGGACATTCGGATCGTAGGGGGGAGTTGTGGGAGTGGATCTGCCAGGTTTCGCACCGGGACAGGTGCTGACGGGAAGTTTTTTGAACTCCCCGTAGGCCTTCTCCCAGGCACATCCCCAGTACTCCCGGTCCGGAGAGAGCTGTGCACCAACCGGTTGATAGTGGGCGTCAAGAAGAAACGTGGCAGTTACGGGAATTACTATTTCAACACCATTCTGATAAAATGCTATTTTATGTATAGCAGAGGGAAAAACTGGATAATAGACCCATGCGGCAGAATGCAAAGCGGCAAGGAAATAGTCGTCAATAGCAAATCCCTGGATAATATCACTTAAGATCTCTGATTTGTTTTTTCTTGGTTCGAGTATATAAGGAGGATTCCCGGGAAGAGGGGCATAGTTACATGGTTTCAAACCGAGAGGCTTATAAAAAGGGGATTTTTTCGTGCGAAAAAGATGGTCGTAAGTCAGGTCGTCTTTAATCTGCTTGTTCTTTTTAAAATGTGCATTCAATTTTTTCAGGGTTTCTGGGTTACTGAACCTAATCTCTTCCAGAGTAGAGGAACTCTCCTCCGTACTTAACAACTTCACAAGGACATACGGATTTATGACTCCGATTTTCCTTGATCTGATATTTATATTACCAGCGTTTGATGGGTTTTTTTCTGCCCACATAATCTCCACCTTCCTCATCAAATTATACTTGATACTATCCTTATGTTTATATAAATGTTATTGACACGAAGATTATTCATTCATCATTACTCAGCGGGTAAAAGGAAATTAAAAATCAGATGGCCTGAAGGTCGCTGTAAGTATTCTGAAAAATTAAAAAAGAGAGGTGAACCGTATCCGGCGTTATTCCCACCTGTTTCTTCGGTAATAAAACAGGAGGCAGAGTATAATGGCAATCGCGACAATGAAAATAATATTTTTACCTGCGAGTTCTCCGATCCAGATCATCATACTCGAGAATATGCTCACGGCCGTTGTCGGGGGCTGGGCTTTCGCCTGCGGGGTTGCCGGAACCGGCAGGGGAGTTGCCGCTGGAGTGGTGACGGGTGAAACACGGGGTTCGGTAAACAGGGCAAAGACGCAGAGATGGGAGACGTGTGCCGTGACCGTTCCCGTGGCTGCATCGAAGGTCGTGGGCAGGTCCTGCCAGGTGCCGGACTTCCGGTCAAACGATTTTACAGAATAGTCCTGTCCCCGCTGTTCCTGCGGGAGGGAAAAGGAAAGTGAGACCGGCGGCGAGAAGGTCGCATCATCCGGCCCGAGATCGTAGGCCATGCCGGCAAACGTAAAGACTGATCCGGAAGGGACTGCCGGGAGACTGCCGGAAGGCAGGGCTTTTACCGTTATTTCCGAGAGTGGATTCCCGCTGGCATTCTTTGCAACGATACCTTCCGTGATGTTAAGTATTGCATGACTATCGGTGGACGTGAGCCGGGTCGCCTGCGTAATCACACCATTGGCATTGGTGTAGATTTTTGCCGATGTCCCGGGATCTGCTTGCACCGTGGCCGGCGGGATTGCAGGAGTTGGAGTGCTCGTCTCACTCGTGATCTTACCTGCCCCGGCTGCTATTCCTGCTTTGCTCTCGCTATCCGAACCTGAAGGCTGGTAATTGTTCGGTTCGGGCGGGTTGGCTCGGTTGGTAACGGTAAGCGTGATCAGCTGGAGGGGGTTGCCGGTTCCAGAGAGCATCGCAAGCGCATATTTGTTCAGGAACATGTACTGCCAGGGAATTTCCGCTTCAAAAAACTCCAGGCGATCCGCCGTATCGTTAAAGGTATAATGTGCAGGCAGGACCATCCCCTTCAGATCACCATCGGTATCATATCCCATCGCAATTACGTAGGTATGCTGCCGTCCCCATTCAATTCCTTCCGGTTCGCTGAGCCATGCAGAACCTACACTCAGATTAAGCCGTAACCGGGAGGGATTGGTGAGATTGTTTCGGGTAATATTCAGCGTATATGCCACGTTTTTTTCAGAAAATCCTGATCTATGGATAATGTTACTGAACAAGCCATCATCAGAAGGCAGTGTCCCCTCCCATATCCGGGACAGCAGATATGCAGGGGCAGAATACTGCCCGATCTCCATATGGTAGTTCATCTTCAGGTTGGAACCGATACCGGACGAAAACGTGGCAGGCTGGAGGTCCCGGATGGTGAGGGAGGCGGACGTAAACCTGCCCGTGATGGTTATCGGACCTTCACTGAAACCCGTGGTGTCAGCTGAAATAAACGTGATATTATGCCAGCCATAGCCGGCGGGAGGGATAAACGTCAGACTTTTCCTGTCCGCACTGAGAGTATATGAGGGGATTACCGTTTTATCGAGTGTCAGGAATTGCGATGATCCACTGCCTGATACGGAGATCCCGGTGATATTCGTGAATGCATATTCCTGCAAACCATTTCTGGCATTAATGTATCCGGACCTGGATCTCACACCGTTTCCATAGCTGTTAGTGGCAGTCAGGTTGACGGTGTATCTGCCACCACTAGTATACACATGGCTGGGATTCCTGATCCCTGATGAACCCCCGTCACCGAAGTCCCAGAGCCATGTTGTGGGAGAACCAGTTGCAGTCCCGTAGAAAGCAACCGTGAGCGGTACGATTCCCTCCACAGGTGTTCCTGTAAACTCGACAGAGGGTATCCCGACCGAGATCGTCTGCGGGCCTGACACATTCCTGCAAGAGGGAGTCCCGGCTACAAGCCTTGCCGTGTAGATACCATTCGAGAAATATTGGTGGGATGTGTTTTTACTGGTGGCTGTGGATCCGTCACCGAATTCCCACCGCCAGTGGGTGAAGGAAGATGACGATGTATCATTAAAGGTGACAGTCAATGGAGAAGATCCTTCGGTCGGGGATGCGGAGATCTGAACAACGGGGCATGCAGCCGGAGCACTATAGGTGAACATGTAGATATTTGCCCGCACATCCCTTTTATCGACCCAGATGACCCGGGAATCCGGCGTGATAATGACAGGCGATGATACTGGATCGGAAACGACGCCTTTAAAACGCTTTGATCCGGAGTCGGTGATCTGGTCCGGCAGTGATGATGAAGCAGTGTTATTAACAAAAATATCCCATGGCCCGGAAATGCCCCCGGTCTGTTCTTTCCAGCCAACGTATGTGGAACAAAGAGCAACATTATTGATTTTATCGCCGGTGAAATAGGACGGAAGGATGGTTGTTGTTGTCATGTCATTCAGATACAGGGTGTTCGAATTGTCGAACCAGAGGATGCGGTCACCGTTGATTATCGGGCGGTGTTGCTCTGGACCTGGGATCCCGGGGGTTACATTCATCGTAGCCCAGCCGCTGTATGTCGTATTCATGAAGATATCATACTGGCCATTCCGGTCGTCCAGCCAGACAACATGGTTCCCGGAGATGGATGGATACGTCTGGCTGCTGTCAGCAGTACCCGGCGTGAGGTTGTAGAGCGTTAATGACGTGATGTTATACATCAGGATGTCTGGATTTGTGGGAGATGTTGAGGTCTCTTTGTCCTCCCAGACAACGGTATCCCTATCAACAACCGGATTTGTTTTCCAGGATGGCGGGAGATTCAGCCGGTGGGATGTCGGAGTTGTGGTTGTGAGATCCGTATAATAAAGGGAGGTTAATCCCCCTCCGGCATTTTCACGCCAGACAACACGGTTGCCTTTGATATTCGGTGTACTGGATGTGAGTGTGGCGTTCGGGAGGGTAAGCTGGATACCCGTATGATAATTGTAAGCGATGATATGGAGGTTGCCCGTGCACGATTCCTGCCAGACAATCCACCCGTTGTCTGCTGAAGGGAAGGTATTGGTGCAGACCGGATCGGCGGGAAATGAGATCCGGGTCTCGGTGCCCGGAGGTGCTGCAGATACCACAATCACCAGAAAAAACAAGATAAAAAAAAAGGTGGTGGTAGAGGTTGCGTATCTCTTCGTTATCCCGCTAATCATGGTCATTCACCATTGGACATCTCATGCTGGGTTATACATCCTGGACCCAACCGAATCCTCCGAAATAGGTCTTGAAGGCCGTGTCTTTAAGACCAAAGATACCATTAGTGGTTGCAGGCCCAAGGCTTATCCCCTGATCTAACCCCGGTGGACAATACCCTCCTCCCTGGGCGAGTAAGGGCAGGCCAAAAGTAGCAAATGGTATTCCCCACGGATTACGGAGGACAATGTACTTGATGGTTTTATACAGGAAAGTACCCAGGATCGAGTAGGCATGGTTTGATACAATCGCCTTGTCTCCATAGGTTGCGCAGGTTTCCTTTGTCCAAGCAACAGTAGGATTTGCCGTGATCATTGATGTGCCATCCGTACTCCCACAGTTGTCGTTATTCAATGTGTCGTAACAGCTCGTGTAGTTAGTGGGATCATCATAGGCAGTAGCAATGCCAAATGTATCAGGAGTAAAATCGTAGGCAAGATTGGTGATCTCGCTCAGGGACTGCAAGGGATCATATGGCACAAAGGCGAGAACATTCGGATCATAGGGAGGAAGTGTCTTGGTGTTTTTGGAGTAAGTACTTCTCGCAAGGTTTTTGAATTCTGCGTACGCCTTTTCCCAGGCACATCCCCAGTACTCATTGTTC
>JBAVWM010000394.1:0-8765 GCA_049697815.1 Methanoregula sp.
CATGTAATTCATACAAACGAAGTGTCGAAATGTTTTCTCCACCGATTAACGATATAAAGCCTCATAGAACCGGGTGTTATTCTCTGTATTAATGTACGATGAAAGCTGCCCCCGACGGGGCGCCCGCGGCGAATCAGTGACAAAAAAAAAAGAAAAACTAAAAACCTTCTTGCCCCGCCGTGCCCCGAAGGGACCCTGAGGCGGGGAACCCTCATAATGAGAAGATATTATTTTCCATGATTCTGATGTAAATAAGAGACATCAGTCTCTTCTCACCAGCCGGTGGGTGGTTGCCACGAGCGGGTGGCGGGCGTAATCGAGGATCTGGATGTCATCAAGGGTCTTTAAGTTCATTGCACGGGCGGTCCGCTCCATACCGAGCTCGATATTTTCCTTGATCTCGATGATATAGGCGTCGAGCGCCGTGATGCCGAGTCTCTTTGCGGCAACTGCCCGGTGATGTCCGTCAACAAGGATTGTCAGCCCGGGCCTTTTTACGACAATGATTGGCTCGGCGAGCCCTTTTTTGATCTCGTAGATCCGCCCCTCCAGTTCATCTTCGTAAATCTTGGACTGGGTGGGAAGCAGGTCCCGGATCGGTACGGTGCCCCGGTCAAGGGTCGGGTCCACATTGTAGAGCTTCTTTAAGGTCGTGATAAAATTGAAGACTTTTTCCGGTGAAACATGCTCGATCTGGGAGCGGATCACGTCAGAGTTTGAGATGATCCCGAGCAGGTGGTTCTTCTCGTCAACAACCGGCAGTTTCTGGATGCCGCTCCGGAAGATCACCCTCGCAGCATCATTGATATCCATCTCCGGGTCAGCCACGATCAGGTTCTTGGACATCACCTGCTCGACCGGGGTAATGGGCTGTACGAACAGCAGGTCGCGGGCGGATATATACCCCACGACACCGTTATTATCAATAACCGGAAATCCATCGTGATTTGTCCTGTGAATTTTGTCGATGACGTCTTTTGCCGTGCCGGAGATATCGACACTGATGACATCGTAGGTCATGTAGTCCTTGACCTTTTTTCTGTCCATCACTACAGCTTTAGTGAACGTTCACTTTAAGACATCGGTAAAAAAGGACAGGATATGAGGCTGCCGTTCGTGCCGCAGGAAGCGGAATAGTTTATGATGATTGGATGAGGATCTAATAAGGAGGAATTGAAATAATGGGTGATAAGAAGCGGAAGGATGCGATGATCAAAACGGCAAGCAAGGCCCTCCTTGTCGTTGCATGTGTCACGTTCGTTCTTCTCATGATTTTATCCGGTATGGGCACACACTGGCTGACCATGTTCACGGTGATAAAACCCGGTGACGCGGTTGTCGTTGATTATACATTGTATGATGTCACAGGAAAACCCCTCCTGACCACAAACCAGCAGCTGGCAGCCAAAGAAAATATCATTTATACAGATAAGCGTCTCTCGGTAACCGCTGGTCAGAACCTGACCAAAGCTATTTACCCGGTTTCAATCTATACGGGCAGCAGCTACACGCCAACCCAGTTTGCCTTGCTTAACACGGAATACGAGGCGATTAGTCACGCAATTATCGGCATGAAGACCGGTGACCAGAAACGTGTCCAGATCCCGAGAAGCTCCAACCCCCAGCTATGGGACGCTGCAACCATCGCACAAAGCGGTTTGAACGTAAGTAACCTTCACGTAGGGTCTCTTGTTCCTATGGCAATGTCGGATAATCCCGAAGCGATGGCCACGAATTCCACCACTACCTATCTTCGCGTCGGGGAGATAACGGATATATCGGGTGATGGCACTGTTGTTGATGTCGACTATCCTACTGCCGATATCAGCATTTATTCCATCAATGCGAACAACTGAAACGGGCCTCTCCTTCTTTTTTTCATGATACCTGCTGATGTACCTCAACGGCAGTGCAAGTAATCTGCCCTTATGAGGGCAGTTGTATGGGGCCGCAGGGTGGAGGGCCCGCTCAGCAGCCGAAAAGGAAAAAAGATTCTCAATATCATGACAGATAGGGCAGATACAGGAGCAATTCCCCCGGTATACCAAAGACGATCAGAAGAGGGTGACGCTGGCCATCGTGGATGTGCGGGACAGCGGTGTCCGCGAGCGGTCCCGGGGTTTCGTGTACCCGGAACTGCTGCCAAAACCTTTGAAAAAAGTATTTATAACCGGTAACCATAGATCCGCTTCACGCGGTGGGCAACCGTTTTCCAGCCCTCTTTGCGCATGAGCGGACCATCGCGGAGCTTGAGGTGCGAGATCCTGAACCTTTTTCCGGAAACGGTATACATCTCCCCGACCACGAATGGCTGTTCGCCATCGCATTCCATGTACACCGGGATTGTATTCCTCCCGTCATGGATTGAGATCTTGACAACAACGTTCTCGATTGTCCGGCTCCAGAGTGTCGTGATAGCGGCTGCCTTTGCCCGTTGCACCCGCCGGTCGCCGCACTCGATTGATGTGATCTCTACACCGAAGGCATCGTCTCCGCACTCGGCAACAAGGTGGTCGTCCACGCTGCATTCGTCGTCTTCGGCAAATTCGATACTGCAGACCCGTGACGTACCTTCGCGGGAAACGATCGCTTTTATCTGGAGAGCCTGCGGTTCACGTTCTTTTGCGATCCGCTGGTGATGGCCACAGTTCGTGCACCGGACGAGCAGGTCGCGGGATTCGGCGATCACTTCGTGCTCGGTCTCGTCCCTGCATTCGGGGCAGCTGGCGGTGATAAACATTGAATATGAATGGCAACCCTCACATGATAAAGCATGGAGGCGCAGGAGATCATCCGGTGCCGGGGACACCCGCTCGTCCTTGGTACCCACCCGACAACATTTGAAGTGACATGCGAGGATCACCTGACGAAGAACGGGAATTGCATCATCGGGATTGCCGCGGACAAGGGCTGTGCCGGGCTGACACCTTCATTCAAAACCGTTCTCGCGCACGATGACGCAGTCCTCGTTACCCGACTCGCATGTGACGGAATTGTGGCGGAAGTCCAGTCACGCGGGTCATCGCGGCTCACGCTGGACCACCCGGCCGATATGGTCTGGAGGAAGAGCACGTTTGTCTGCGGCCGCACGATCGGGGTCCTGTCCGTCAGGTCAGCCCTGACCCTCCCGCGGGAACTTATAAAAAACCTGGCCCGGGGAAAAGAGATGGTCGTAACCCTGACCGCTACGCGTCCCGGCTGAGCGTTGTTATCTTCAGTTCCGCCTCGGCAAGCAGGGTTTCGCACTGTTTCACGAGCGCTGCGCCCTGCTCGTAGAGCCGCATGCTCTCGTCAAGGCTTGTGTTCCCGTCCTCGATCTTTTCTATGATCCGTTTCAGCTGTTCGATCTTTGCTTCATAGGTTTCCGTCATGGTCCACACGCTCCACGGTTACGTTGCTGCTGCCATCGTAAAACCGGAGTTTAAGCCGGTCTTCCTTTCTGATGTCCCCGGCGCCCCGCACGATCCGGCCGTCCTTTTCCGCTACACAATACCCCCGGGCGAGCACGGCACGGGGGCTCCTCCCGTCGAGTGCCGCCCGCAGCTCTCTCAGGAGGAGCCGGTCATGCTCAAGCAGGGTGGAGAATCCCCGGAGAAGTCGTTCTGCAAGATCGGCTGTTGCCGACTTCCGCTCATCCAGCCGCCGGAGAAACCGCTGGGGCCGGAGCCGGTCCCGGAGGCCGGTGATCTCCTCGTTTGCCCACGAAACCCTTCCAAGCAGCACGGAGTCCATCCGGACCCGTAGTTCCTGCAGCCGGAGGGAGAGGATGTTCCGGTCCGGGACCACGAGCTCGGCTGCTGCCGACGGGGTGGGAGCCCGCACGTCCGCAGCAAGATCGGCAAGGGTCACGTCAACTTCGTGGCCGATGGCGCTGACCACCGGTACCGGGCAGGCAGCGATCGCCCTGACGACATCGGGATGGTTGAAGGGGAAGAGATCCTCGAAACTCCCCCCGCCCCGGGCAACGATGACCACGTCTACCAGACCGGCCAGCCGCCGGATCGCTGCTGCAATCTCCCGGTGCGCCTCCTCGCCCTGCACGGCCGTCGGCGAGATGACGATCGCGACCGGGTACCGCCGCTCCACTACGTTTCGGATATCGTGGATGACCGCACCGGTCTCTGACGTGACTACCCCAATCTTCGCCGGGAACGCAGGCAGTTCCCGCTTGCGGTCCGCTGCAAAGAGGCCCAGCGCCGCGAGTTCCTTCTTCCACTGTTCGACCAGGAGGTACTTCTCCCCGATGCCTGCCCTCTCCATCTTTCTGACCTGCAGCTGGTAGGCCCCGTGGGGTGCATAGTGGGTCACGGAGCCGGAGACTACCACTTCCATGCCCTCTCCGGGCGTGAATGCGAGCCGTTCGGCATCCGACCGCCACATCACGCACTTGATGACTGCAGCAGTGCTGCCCCCGCCTTTTTCCGAGAGCGAGAAGTAACGGTGGCCCCGGCTGTGGTGCTTGTAGTTGGTCACCTCGCCCCGGACCCGGATGTCCTGCAACCGGGAGTCGTCAAGGAGCTCCCCGATGATTGCCGAGAGCTCAGAGACCAGGAGCGGGGCAGCCCTGCCACCCTGCGCTCCTTCCGGGGTACTGAACCAGTCCATCAACAACTAATAGGACAAAACCGCATATCAAATAGGAGGGTTATGGTTCCGTTCGCTGTATCCAGCATGTTTTTCCACGAATATACCAGCCCCGAGATCTTCAGGTTCGTTTCACGGGCCGGCCTTGACGGGATCGAGTACTGGCTCGAGACCCCGCACTTCTGGCTCCGCGGCCTTCCTGTCGAGGAAGTGCTTGCCTGCCATAAGCACCATCCGGAACTCTCAACGTTCACCGTTCATGCACCGATCCTCGACCTGAACCCCTGCTCGATCAACCCGGACGTGGCGGAAGTCTCGATACAATACGCGGTCCGCTCGGTTGCCATTGCGGAGCAGCTGGGCGCCCGCGTCCTTACGATTCACCCGGGCCGGCGCACCGCAAAACGTCCCCCGGGAGCAGCGGATTTTACCCGGTTTGAGCATTACCTTGCCGCCCTCCGCGAGGCGGCAATGCACAATTCCCTGAAGATTGGCATGGAGAATATGGAACCGGCGGTCAACTCGTTCCTCTGTACGCCGGAACGCGTCCGCCAGCTGCTGGACGATGAACCGTGGCTCTCCTTTACGCTCGATATCTCCCACGCGCTGGCAAAATCCGATGAGGAACCGCTCCGGTACATCGAGCTCTGTCACGACCGGCTGGCAAACGTTCACCTCAGCCGGAAGGAGGGAAAGACCCTGCATCTGCCGCTTGACCGTCGCCCGCTCATGGCAACGGTCTTGCACGCCCTGGAAGATGCCGGGTATGCCGGGCCCATGACGCTTGAGATCGATGACCTGAACTTCCCGCATCCCCTCTCAGCGGAAGAGAAGATTGCAGTCCTCTCCCGCGATCGAGCGTTCATGCACGAATGCATGGGATAAGCGCTGGTTTTATTAAATCTGTTCCCGAATATACTGGTACACTTTAATTCTAAGGTATATGCGTGCACCCGCACGTTGTGAAATACAATGATAGAATACACCCTTCAAATCTTTCTTTTCATAATCTGTGTCATCTTGTCTGCATTTTTCTCGAGCTCTGAGGTTGCCCTCATCTCGATGACCCGTGCAAAAGTGCGGACGCTCGATAACGAGAACCGGGTAGGTTCGCATGCCCTTCTTGCCCTGAAAGAATCGCCCGAACACCTCCTGACAACGATCCTCATCGGGAATACCGTCGTCAATATCGCAGCAGCTTCCCTTGCAACCGCGATCGCCATTCAGCTGTTCGGGGATATCGGTGTCGGGATAGCAACCTTTTTTGTGACGATTATCCTCCTTGTCTTTGGGGAGATCGGCCCCAAGATCTATGCCAGCCGGGCATCGGACTCGTTTGCCCTGAGCGTCGCCCCCGTTATTCTCTTCCTCTCAAAAATTTTTACGCCCATAATCTGGCTCGTGGAATGGGTGAGCCCGACCTTCGGTATTGGGAAGGACACTGCTGAACCGGCCGTGACGGAAGACGAGATCAAGGAATGGATCGATGTGGGCAAGGAGGACGGGACCATAGAACAGGATGAACAGGACATGCTCTATTCGGTGCTGGAGTTCGGCGACACTACAGCCCGGGAGATCATGACCCCCCGGGTCAACGTGATCGTGATGGACGAGGCGATCTCGTTTGAGGAAGCGATCCGGATCTTCAATGAGACCGGTTTTTCCCGCATACCGGTGTACCACGACCAGATCGACAACATCACCGGCATCCTGAACGTCAAGGACGTCTTCTCCGCCATGGTCTCACACCGGAAGGACTCCACCATCCGGGAGATCATGTACGATCCCATGTTCGTTCCCGAATCCAAGAAGATCGATGACCTGTTAAAGGAACTCCGGATCCACCGGGTCCAGATGGCGATCGTGATCGACGAGTACAGCAGTTTTGTCGGGATTGTCACGGTGGAGGACATTCTTGAGGAACTGGTCGGGGACATTCTCGATGAGTTCGACAAGGAGGAGCCCGGCATACAGGAGCTCGCCCCGGGAGTCCATGTCGTGGATGCCCAGACGTGGGTGGAAGAGATCAACGAGACCATGGACCTTGCACTGCCAACCGATGAGTCGTACGAGACCATCGGCGGGCTCGTCATCGACCGGCTCGGGCACCTCCCGCAACATCCCGGCGAGAAGGTGGAGATAGACAACGGCCGGATAACCCTCGTTGTGATGCAGATGCACGGCCGGCGCATTGTCAAGGTGAAGATCGTCAACCATGCTGCCCACAAAAGCGGCTGGAAGGCGAATGATGTCGGAGTACCGCAGGAGAAACGATGACAAAACGCATTGCCGTTCTTGCCTCGGGGCGGGGTTCAAACTTCCAGGCCGTCCTGGAGGCCATTGACGCCCGCACCATTCCGGCAGCGTGCGTGGCCCTTATCACCGACAACCCGGAAGCCTATGCAATTTCCCGGGCACAGAGCGCGGGCGTTCCGGTCATTGTGCTCGAGTATGCGTCCTTCCCCTCCAAAGAATCATACGAGCATGCACTCCTCGCCGCCATGCAGCAGCAGGAGGCCGACCTTTTCGTGCTGGCCGGGTACATGCGCATCCTCGGCACAGCAATCGTGCAGGCATTCCCGGGAAAGATCGTCAATATCCACCCTGCCCTGCTCCCCGGTTTCACCGGTCTCCATGCCCAGCGCCAGGCCGTGGCATACGGGGTGAAGGTGGCCGGGTGCACGGTCCATTTCGTGGACGAGAACCTTGACTGCGGCCCCATCATCCTCCAGAAATGCGTGCCCGTTCTGGAGGATGATGACGAGGACTCGCTTGCCGACCGGATCCTTGTCCAGGAGCACACGTGGTACCCGGAAGCGATCCGCCTCTTTTGCGAGGACCGGCTGGAAATTGTCGGCAGGACCGTGCGGATCCGCTGACAAACCGTTCCAGAAACCGCACCTGTGAATGAACGTTCATCACCGCGACTTTTTTACGTGGGACACTCTATAGTATGCACAACCGGATCCCGGCAGGTCCATCATGAAGGAGCGCTCGAAGAATCCCACAACAAAGATGGTGGCTAAGGAACGGATCGGGGTGTTGTTTACGCAGGCGCTGCTGGCATTTCACGAGCATCCCGAACGGAGCAACCGCTACGTGGTGCTTGCCCGCCGGATCGCCATGCGCCAGCGGGTCCGGATAGACCATGAATTCCGCCGCCAGTACTGCCACCACTGTTATGCGTTCCTCGTGCCGGGACAGAATATGCGGGTCCGGGTGCACCGCGGCCATGTCGTGGTCACCTGCGGGATATGCAATAAGAAGACGAGATACCGGATAGTGAGACCTCATGTCCGACCAGACTGACCGATCCATGCAGGACCTCAAGCCGACCGTCTGGATCGGCAAACAGGGCTGCACCCAGACCATGGTTGAAGAGATCGTGGCACAACTCAAGAAGCGCAGGATGATCAAGGTAAAATGGCTGCAGAACACCGACGTCGATCCCGGGGATATCGCCATCAGGGCAAAGGCAACCCTGGTAGATGTGCGGGGCAGGACCATGGTGCTTGCGGCGAAGGGTAAGGCTGCGGGAAATCCTGTGAGGAGTTCTGCGAAGGTTTCAGAATCTGCAAAGGTAAGGGTACTTGGGAAACTGAGGCCGGCGAAGAAGAAATAAATGCTCTGGAGAAACGCACATGAACCGATTGGGTTCACGCCCAAACCATAAAAATGGTGAAATAAGGTAATTTTCTGAGGGGCTCCCCGGCTCAGGGCCTTTGTAAGACAGGGTGGGGCAGTTTGATTTTTTTGCTCTGGAGAAATCCTATTGCATCAGCTATGATCGCTCCCTTTGCGCCAGCCCTGCCCCCGTTGGGGGCGGGGGCGCGTGTGATGACTCTGCATTGCCTGCTTCTGAAAAATTCTCCATTTCTGTGTATAATACGGCATCATCGCAATTGGGGCGCCCAAGCGGCGGGGCGAAGCCCCTGGAGCGTCAAGTACCATGATTTCTACAGAGCATGAAAATTTAATCGCGATCACGATAGCGATTGAAAACCGTTCCGGAAAAATCAGGGATCGATTTTCATTTTTCAATCGCGATCACGATCCCGATCAAAAACCGTTCCGGAAAAATCGCTGATCGATTTTCATGTTCAGATCAGATCGCGATTTTTCCGGTAAAATTGATCCGCGATTTTATTAAAAAAATCGGATCGCGATTGAAAAACCTGGCC
>JBAVWM010000395.1:0-7164 GCA_049697815.1 Methanoregula sp.
TTTTCAAGATACGTTGCCAATGCCCGGCACCTCCGGAGATTACGGCCGCGTGGTATTGACACTACGAACCGGTCCGGCCGGTCCGGCACATATCGCCGGATAGCGGCCGGGCGCAGTAACGGAATAAAGAACTTTCTGCACCACCACGCTTTCTTCGTCAACCGGTTCTTCGTTGCCAGGTCCACGACCAGCGGGTTATTCCTGAGCCGGTGGATCCCCGCAACAATCTCCCCCATAACATACTGTTCGAGAGGGGGTCCGGTTAGCCGGGTTTTTTCAAGAATATCTGCTGTACGGGTATCATCAAGGTTCCATCCGCCATCATCAAACGAGCGCTGGTCGAGCGTAAAATCATGTGCTCCGGAAAAAAATCCCTGCCGCGGCCTGGTACTGTTCCAATCCGGCGATACGACAAACGGCCGGCCGGGTGGATGGTTCTGGAGGGAGAGGGCATACATCAGCTTCTCACCTCCCGGTAAAAGCCGGGTTCTGCCGGTATTGGTTATTGTAACGATCTGGCGGGAGAGGAGAATATGCCGGAGCGGCCGGGCGTACTGGGATCGCAGGAACGTTCCGGGAACAAGGACCGTGATGATCCCGGACGGCTTCAGGAGCGAGAGACCCTTCTCGATGAAGTAAGCATAGAGGCCGGCCGATGAGGCATAGGCATCATAGTGAGTCTGGAAGTACTCCTCCCGGGCCGGGATGCTGAACGGCCGGTACGGTGGAGGTGCACCGATCACAGCATCAAACCCGCCCCCATCCATAATTTGGGGAAATGCTTCCTTCCAATCGAACGGGTTCACTTTCCGTCGCTCGTCCGCATTGAACGGGTACACCGGTTTTCCGGAGAAATAATCCGGTGCTATCAGGGCGTTGCCACACCGGATGGTCTTTATCAGGCACGTACAGACCCCCTGTACCTGACCGGGCAATACAATGCCGGAGCCTGAACGCCTGCTCTCTTCAATGAACGCAAACAGCAGGATGATACGTGCTGCACTCACGGACTCGGGATCGATGTCAGTGCCAAAAACCGATTTGCCTGCGAGATCCTGCAGGACATTCTGAACCTGTTCCGGGCGATCGGGGGTCCGGGTTTTTTTACGGACGAGATACCGGTATGCGGCGAGCAGGAAGAGCCCCGAACCGCATGCCGGATCGAGAATCCGACCAACCGTCTTTCCGCGCATCGCGGATCTGTCGGTCATTCCGCCAATCGCCACTCTCACCATGTACTCGACGACCTTCTGCGGAGGGACATCTACAGATCCGGTGTAGAGCAGTGCGGATTTGCCGACATGGTTCACGCGGTACCCTTCCGCAGCCTGCACTCTTGTTCCAAGAAACTGTTCAAGGACCGCAACAAGTTCCTCCAGAGGGAGACATGTGACGGGCACCGGAATCTCCGGCTGGTCCATCCTGTGGATGATCCCGCGGAGGGGCTCATCGGGGAGGCCGAAAAAACTGCGGGTACCTTCCGGCCCTCTTTCAAAGAAATGGTCCGGGCTGAGCCCGGCATCCGAGCATGCCCGCGCCATACGCTGTGCAATCCCGTCACACTCTGCAAGGACGCTCAGCGTGCCGGGTTCAACAAACCCGCATTCCTGGCCGGTTTTCAGAAAAAGGATCTGGAGGAGGGATGAGACGGAGATATAATTCAGGTCGGGATCGGTAACCGTATGATGTTCCCGGACAACCCAGCGGGCGAGGAGATCCCTTGCCGACTCAAGGCGGGTAAGAAGGACTTTACCCTGGTTGGACTGGGACAATGATACATTGGTATCGGATCCAATCGGTGCCCGCATTGAGATAATAATTGATCTCTATGCCGATATCTTTGTCGCGTTTTCATAACCAGATGAGTAATTTCTTTCATGATCGATGAATAATCGATGATTGCCTGGGGTACCGGCATCAGGCTTGCACCTCACATATGATACGGAAGCAGGCGTACCAAGATCTATCTTTCTATCCCTATCAGAACCAGATCACCGGAAACATGAGACCCTGATCCAGAACCAGGATCCCGCAGGTTATGGTTTATTCTCAACAATATACCCCCTGATAGCGGTCATGGTTGAACTGTCCATCAGTACCGAGAAGTCAAGGTCCACAACAAAGACCGGAAACGCCCCGCTCAGGGAATTTCGCTTGACAATGAAGATCTTTGATTCGAGCAGGAGCGTACTGACCTCCAGGGGATTCTCATCCTGGCCGGAACTCCCGGGCCGGGCCGTATTCTCTGCTTCGAGCAGTTCTTCAAGGAAACTTTCCTTGAAATCAAAGAGCCGCTCCGCTATCGCCCTGCTGGTGCTCCCGTGGATGTATCGAATGATAAAATACTGGCTGATGGCAAGGATTGCAAGAAGGCCGAAGAGGTTCCCGAGTTCCGTTAACTTTGACTGGTTCAGGAACGCCTTCAGGGTCACCCCCGGCAGGTAGATGATGGTAGTTAAGAACAGGAATATGGCGAGCAGGAACCCGAACATGAACATGGCGGTTACGAGCCGGGGCGGAAGATTCCTGCGGTGAAGACTGTATTTTACCCGTTCTACTTTTTTTATATACGTAGTCGAGAATGGTTCTATTTTCCAGACCAGCAGGTAGAAGATGACGATGATGGCGCACTGGGTGATGACGATGACGGCGGTATGCAGCGGGAGCCCCTGGTAATATTGAACCAGGGTGAACACAATATCAACGGTAAAGATCAGTCCGATTCCCAGCGACAGGGCGCGGCTGTTCATAAAAAGCGTGTTGATAAATAACCGGGTGAACTGCGCTGTGCCGGATGTTACGCCGATCTCTTTAAGCCATGCGCGGAGCCGGGAGAGATCTGCTGCCGGAAGGCTGTTTTTTTTAAAATTTGTCGGGATAATCAAGGTGATGAAGTAGTACATGTTTAGATAGAAGCTGGCCGCAATGAAAAGCGCGAAATAATCAGACCGGGTCAGGAAAAAGATCACGTTGACAAGCAGACATACTAGGAGGATCCCCATGTGGATTCCCCCGGGACTTTTGGGGTTCATCACGTCTGCCCGGCTCTTCTGTACAGTCGCTAATTCGTCCCGGATCACCTGCCGGAGGGGGATATCCTCCGGGGGCCCTGTATTCATTGTTTCGGCAGTCAATGGTCTCACCCGGGAAATGTTTCAGCTCCCTCTATTGATGTCCGGACCATGAAACGATAATATTGAGGGTAAGGCAGCAAGCCGGCCCGTGACGTGCATTTTCCTCCAAACAACGTTATCACCCAAGCACACCAATATGATTCCCAATAGCGGGGAAATTCTCAAATGGCAAAAGAGTGTGATGAACCGGTCACCCAGCTCCACGTGAAGCCGAAGATGACGGTGAACGAACTGGTCATGGCAATGGGGAAGGCCGGGGCGTACAACGGCGGATCGCTCGCCCGCGCTGCCGATATCTGGGAACAGATGCTTGTCGATACGGAAACCACGAAGTTCTTCGGGCTTGCCGGCGCCATGGTGCCTGCGGGCATGGGCGGGATCGTCTCTGACCTGATCAAAGCCGGCCATATCGATATCCTTGTCTCGACCGGCGCCAACCTCACGCACGACATCATCGAGGCGATCGGGTGCCGGCACTTCCATGGCACGGCATTCTGCGATGACATCGAGCTCCGGCATGACGAGATCAACCGCATCTACGATGTCTATCTGCCCAACGAGGCCTTCGAGCACTTCGAGGAGTTCATGCAGGGTGTGTTCGGAGAACTCGAACCGGGCTCCACGATCTCGATCTCAGGCCTTCTGGAGCATATCGGGAAGCATACAAAGTCCGGTATCCTCCACACGGCAGCCCGGAAGAAGATCCCCGTATACAATCCCGCGGTGCAGGACTCGATGATCGGCCTCCAGTACTGGCTCTTCTCGCAGACCAACAGGGTGACCGTGGATGCCTTTGCCGATATGCCGGCGCTGATGGACCGGTGCTTCACGGCAAAAAAGGCAGGGGCAATGCTCGTGGGCGGCGGTGTGCCAAAGAACTTCATCCTCCAGAGCATGCTCATGACTCCGAACGGGTTCTCCTATGCGGTCCAGCTGACCGGAGACCGCCCGGACCTCGGCGGGCTCTCCGGCGCAACGCTGGACGAGGCCCGGTCATGGGGCAAGATTACCGAAAAGGCACAGGCAGTCACCGTGTATGGCGACGCAACGATCACCCTTCCCGTGATGGCGGCAGCGGTCATGGAGCGGCTCCACCATGGCTGAGCTGATCCTTGCGCTGGACGTAACCGGAAAGAGGCAGGCACTCGCAACAGCTGCCGCGTGTGCCCCCTCTATCGATGCCATCAAGCTCGGCTACCCGCTCATCCTCTCCTGCGGGCTCTCCGTTGCCGGAGAACTCGAAGCCCTCGACCTCCCGCTCATCGCAGACTTCAAAGTCGCCGATATCCCCAGCACGAACCGGCTGATTGCCGAGCAGGTCTTTGATGCAGGTTTCTCCTCCATTATCTGCCATGGATTTCCGGGGAAGGACTCGGTCCAGACCTGTGTCGATGTCGCTTTTGACTATGGCGGGTCGTGCTTCGTGGTCGCTGAGATGAGCCATCCGGGTGCCACGGCGTTTTTCCATGGCGGTGCCGCGGAAAAGATCGCGAGCCTCGCAATGGAATGCGGGGCGGACGGGATCATCGCCCCCGCTACGCGGCCGGAGCGGGTGAAAGTGCTGCGGAAGATTGTCGGGACGCGGAAGATCCTCTCCCCGGGCATTGGTGCGCAGGGCGGGGATGCGGCAACGGTGGCAAAGCTCGTGGACGGGATCATTGTCGGCCGCGCGATCTATGAGGCGGAGGACCCGGGAGCAGCTGCGGAAACATTTGCCCGCGTCCGTACCAGGTAAAAAGGGGAGCGTGTGCGCGGGAAATCCGGGGTTGATACCGTCAGCATTCGTGGCGCAGGAATCGATCTGGTGCGATCCAGCAAGGGAGAGAAATCCACCCCCGATCCCGCAACCGGTGCTGAAAATTCCTCTGATTGTATTACTGTATTTAAATGACGGGCTTTTTGCGACCAGATCCGCATATGCGCGCTTTTTAATCCATGAAATCGCAGTTCATCGAACCTGCAGGTTCTAAATATTTATTAATGACTTGTGCAATGTTATAGTATGGATTGGACAGCGGAACAAAGGAAAATAGCAGATAAATATAAGAATCTGGATGATATTCCGGAAAAAGAGCGCAAATACAAGTGCCACACCTGCCACCTGATTGTCGATGAGAACCCCTGTCCCAACTGCGGCGAGACACACCTTGAACTGATGTGCCCGCTCGACCACTGCCACTGCAACCATGAGATCATCTCGGGTATCGATTACTGCCCGCTCTGCTGCCAGGCGGTCTGTCCCGAATGCGGTTCGCACGACGTTGTGCAGGTCAGCCGCGTGACCGGTTACCTGCAGGATGTCTCCGGCTGGAACGCCGGCAAACAGCAGGAACTGAAAGATCGCATGCGCTATTCCATTGCATGAGATATTCTGTCGAATCCGCTACTCTTTTCATCCGCGGGTCGTTCCGCGCTGCAAGCACCGGCGTCGATGGCGGCATTCGCTCGGTATCCACGCTCCTGAACCACATGCCTCCTCCGGGCCGTAATCCTGAGGACCCGAAGAAGGAACTCGAGATCGCAGCAGCCGGTGCCGGTATTGGACCGGATTATTTCGGCCTTCTCACCACGGTCCCGGCCAGCCATGCCTGCGTGCTCCAGTATGACTTTGTCACGGTCTTCATCACGGCCGGGATCCGGCGCGAAGGACCCGTCAGTGCCGGCTCCATTAATATCCTTGTCACCAGCACCGAGGGGATGAGCGATGCTGCGCTTCTCGAAACCATCCTGGTCGCAACCGAGGCAAAGACCGAGGCCCTGCTGGCACGGGACATCCCGCTGACCGGCACGCCCTCCGATGCAGTCATTGCCGCGTGCGAAGGGGAGGAACGACACCGCTCTGCCGGTCGCACGACGGACGCGGGAACGCGGGTCCGCGAAGCAGTACGCCACGGAATTTTTGAGGCTCTGACACGCTATGACACCGCGCTCCAGGCCGACCGCCCGGCATTTTTCATTTTCAGCCGGATCAAGGGCGAACACTGGATCGAGTGGTCGCAAAAGAACTGCCCGTATTACCCCTGCCATTTCGAGAGGCAGTCCTGCGATTTCTGCTACTGCCCGTTCTATCCCTGCAGGGACGAAAGCCTCGGCCAGTGGGCCGCAAGTTCAAACGGAGGCCGGGTCTGGAACTGCGCCCGCTGCACGCTCCTGCACGAGCCAGTGGTTGCCACATACCTGAAGAAATATCCCGGGGCGTCCCGCGAAGAACTGGTGCGTCTCGCAGAACGGATAAAAAAATAAGATGGGGGATATTCCCCGGTTCCGTGCGGTTTTTCCTGCAGAACCGTAAAAGTGAAAGGAATTCCTTTTTGATTTGAGAGATGTACCGAAAATAAAAAACACGGGCACAATCATTCTGCGATTCAGTGCTGCGAAGGGATCGCTGCGAAAAGAATGATGAAAGGTATCCTTTTATTCCGTGCGGTTTTTTCTGCCCCTATGAAAAGAGTGATGAAATCACTCTCTGATTAAGGCGATTAAAGGGGCGCTGGAGAATGACGTCCGTTATTCTTTTATACCGAGCGCCTTGAGGAGCTCGGGCAGCGGGATGCCGTGGGCCTGGGCGGCCTGGCGGATCGTCTCGCCGCGGGCAATGGCGCAGCCGACACAGCCCATACCGTACTTGAAGAGGACTTCGGTTGATTCGGGCTTGGCCTTGAGGAGATCATAGATAGTGCTGTCTGCGGTAATCTCAGTCATAGTATCATCAGGTTGGCGCCATGTGACATAAACCTCACCATCGAGGCGATGAAACGATCGTTCCGACACTTTCACTACACATGCTTACACTATATAGTCCATACAAAACCGCAGTCGTTAATGGAGATGTATGAACATGGATTATTCCGAGGCAGCAGAAAGAATCTCCCGAAAGTTTTCCAAGAGCGGACAGGCAGTCGACATAAAAAAGATCGAGGGCAAGCTCAATAGGCTCGTGGATGAATTCGGTGTCCAGCCGCAGGAAGCGGAACGCAGCGTGACCAACGAGCTCAACAAGGAGTTCAACATTCCCGTTGCGGGTTCCGGT
>JBAVWM010000396.1:0-2278 GCA_049697815.1 Methanoregula sp.
ACCACGATCATCTTTGTTTTAGCATTCACCCGCTCGAGCAGCGAGTCGTCAAGCTGGAAGGTCTTCGGGTTGATAGGGTGCTTCACTACGTTCCCACCGGCGATCTGGACGCAGGGCTCGTAGGAAACCCATGCGGGGGTGAGGACGATCGTCTCGTCGCCGGGGTTGAGGACTGCCTCCATTGCCTCGTAGATAGCGTCCTTGGCCCCACAGGTAACGATCACCTGCTGGGGGGTGCAGGGGAAATGGTTCTCTTTTGTTATCTTCTCGCTGATGGCGCCGAGCAGCTCGGGGATGCCGTTGCTTGGGGCATAATGGGTCTGGCCCCGTCTGAGAGCGTCAATACAGGCATCAGTGATATGCTGCGGAGTATCGAAGTCGGGCTCGCCTATCGACAGGCTGATGACATCGATCCCCTCCCGCTGCATCTTCTTGGCCTTATCGGAGATCGCGAGGGTGGCGGATGGTGCAACCGCAGCAATCTTTTCCGAGAGGGATCTCATTTCAATCGTTTGACCAGCTTGATAGCGGATTCCACTGCCCGCTTGGCGTAATCGATCCGCTCGTTGGCCTCAAGGCGGGTCATGCCGGGCCCCGAGATGCCGAGGGTGACCGGTTTGCCGAATTCAAGCGAGAGATCGATGATCTTCCGGGCTGCATGCTGCACGACGATCTCGTCGTGCTGGGTGTTGCCCTCGATGACACAGCCGATGGTGACAACAGCATCCACTTTCCCGTTCGTCAGCATTTTTTTTATCGCAAGCGGCATGTCATAGGCACCGGGAACGTACAGGCATTCGGTCACTTCTGCTCCGAGGAATGCTGCATGTTCGCGGCCTTCAATTTCCATCATGTACGTGATGTCACGGTTGAATTCCGCAACAACAAATCCCAGTTTTATCGGGTTGGTATCACACATACTCAATCATCTCATGTAGAGGGTCATAAATTCGTTCGCTCTTCGTTACCGGCGTGCAGGCCCGGCATCGGTAAACCCCTGCCGCTGGCCGGTACCTGCCTCGCGTTCGAGATCTTTTGGGTGAAGGATGAGGTTCACCGCATTGACCGCGTGCTCGCGGGTACGCTGCCCGGCAAGCCATGCCAGTTCCGATTCGTCCTTTGCCTCGTCCTCGTGGACGAAGACCTCGATGATATGCGTATTGGTCATAAGCTGGCACATGATGAGCCCCTGCGATGCCTCATGGGCGCACATCTTATCTTTATCCTTGCCCCCGGGCATGCCCAGCGCCATAACGATATCGCACCGGCGTTCCTCGATCAGTTTCTTGCAGGCAATGGGGAGGTCTTTTATTCCCGGCACCGTTGTCCGCTCAATGGCCACAGTGGCGTGTTTTTTGAGCTCGTCGATAGCGATGGCTCCCATGTTAACGCGTGAGAAGGTGGTGTCGGCGACGCCCACTCTCATCCCAGCACCTCGGCGGCAGCGCCGACACCGTCGTCTTTAACCTTGTACCCGCATTTCTTCAGGGCATGCTGGGTGGCTGCAAGGGTGGCGAGGATCTCCGGTGCGCTGACCGCTCCCATGCTGCCGATCCGGAAGATCCTGCCCTTGAGGTGGTCCTGGCCACCGGCAATGACGATGCCCATTTTCTTGATGATCCCGCGCATCTCGTCGTCCTTGACTCCTGCGGGGTACTCGATTGCAGTGACCGTAGATGAATAATTGTGCAGCTTGTCAATCTTCGGGAAAAGGGTAAGGCCCCAGGCTTTAGCCGCAGCCTGGACAGCTCCTGACATCCTCCGGTGCCGGGCGATCCGGGCGGGGAGGCCTTCTTCTTCGATTATCAGGCATGCCTCGCGGAGCGCAAGGAAGATCGGGACAGCCGGGGTGAAGGGGGTCTCCATGGGTTTTCCGGAAGCACTCTTCTTGTACGCTGCGAGGTCAAGGTAAAACGGCGGGTTCTTGGTAACGCGCTCCCATGCCCTGCTGCTTACCGAAACCATGGCAAGGCCCGCGGGTGCGGCAAAACATTTTTGGGAACCGGTGATAGCAATATCAACGCCCCACGTGTCGGCCTCGACCACATCGCCGCCAATGGAGGTGATGCCGTCCAGGATGAAGAGGGCGTCGTGCTTCCGGCAGAGCTTCCCGATCTCCCCGGCCGGGTTCCTGATACCTGCCGAGGTCTCATTGTGGACGAGGGTGACGACCTGCGCCCCGGCCTCAAGCTGTGCTTTGAGCGCTTCGAGGTTGACAGGAGTGCCCCACTCGGACTTGATCTCGTGCGCCTTCCCGTAGCGCTGGCTGATCTTATAG
>JBAVWM010000397.1:0-3199 GCA_049697815.1 Methanoregula sp.
CCACCGGGTCAAGAACAATCTTCAGATTATTTCCGGCCTTCTCGACATGACAAGGATGAGGACTCAGGACCCGGAAACAAACGGTATTTTAACTGACATGATGATGAAGATCAAGACCATGGCCCAGATCCATACGCGGCTGTACGAGAGCAAACAATTCGATAAGATCGATATGAGCGGCCATATCCGGGACCAGGTGGCAGATCTCTCCAACATCTACGGAAAATCCGGACCTGAGATCACCTGTTCCGTGGAGGCAGATAATTTCTCTCTCCCGGTCGACCAGGCAATTCCCTGCGCACTTGTGGTAAACGAGGCCGTGTCAAACGCATTCAAGCATGCCTTCCGGGGGCGCCGGCAGGGAACGCTCGTGGTCTCTGCGCATCAGGAGGGCGGGAATATCCATATCAGGATCGAGGATGATGGTATTGGCATTCCAAAGGATGTGGATAGTTACCACACGACGAGCCTTGGACTGAAACTGATCCGGAACCTGGCGGGGCAGTTGCAGGGAACGCTGGCAGTCGAAAGCTCAGGCCGGGGTTCACGCGTAACCATCGATTTTCCGCTTAAAACGAAAGGATGATGACGATGTCGAAGATTCTTGTGGTAGATGATGAGGCGATCATTACCATGCAGCTGGAAGAGCGACTGCATGCAATGGGGTATACGGTTGTTGGCATGTCGGCATCCGGTGAAGATGCGATAGAGAAGGCACGCCGGCTATCTCCGGACCTTATCCTGATGGATATTGTCATGCCCGGGCGGTTGAACGGGATTGAAGCAGCACGGGCCATTATTGGCGAGCTGAATATTCCCGTGGTTTTTGTCACGTCATATGCTGATGATAAAATTATCGAGTTGGCAAAGCAGGTGCGGCCGTACGGGTATATTGTAAAACCCTTCAATGAACTGGAAATAAAAGCTGCTATCGAAGTAGCCCTGTTTCGCAAAGCCACAGAACTCGAGCTGATGAAACTGGCGGATGCAGCCCGGAAAGATGCCCCCGCTACTCCGGACATGCCGGAAACTGAGTATATCGACTTGCCGGAGATAAAAACGGTTTTTCTCAAAGATATCTTTTCCGATATCCTCCTCTTCCTGTACGTGGACCCTTCCGTGAAGGACCCGATATTCAAATCCGCCATTGAAGCGGTGTTAAAAAAAGGAGACCGCCTATTCTTTGCATATCACCTCTCCGCACTGCATAAATATTTCGTGCAGGAGATCCAGGACGGGGCACTGTTCATCCGGAAGATAAAAAAAGGGGAGGCATTTTTTTTGCCCCGGATCCTTGAGAAATGTACAGCTACCCTTCCCCCGGCTGGTCCGGGGGGAAGCCTCCATATTCTCCTTGATTTTTCTGATACGGAAGAATTAGCCGACGTCATAGCTGTTAAAAAACTGATCCTTGCAAAAAAGGAAGATGGGATCCCAATCACTGGTATCATTGCCCTGAATATGACAGATCTCGACCACGATCACATCAGGCTGCTCTCTGAAGGTATAGCAAAGATCATCATCTCAACCGGCAGGGATACTACCATCTCCTTTGCCAATCCCACGTTTTTTACAGAATCCTTCACCGTTGTCCCCCAGGCAAAAGTGGAGGATGTGGTAAGAAAACTGCTTGAGCCGGTAATCCTTTCCATGCTCTACAAACCCATCTCGGGATATGATATCGTCAATGAGATCCATAATCGGCATAAGGTCCACATTCCCCAGGCCAGAATTTATGCGCACCTTTACGAGCTCCGGCAAAAGGGATACCTGGAGATGAACGTTTCCGGTAAATCAAAGTTGTATTCGCCCACAGAAGCCGGAAAAAAATACATACAGCAACAGCTGAACGAATTCAGGTTTGTTTTCCAGCAAATTCTGGGAGACGGATCTAAAATTCCAGAAAAGGATGAATGATTTTTGTAGGGGAACAGCAATCCGGCAGTTGCTGCAAACCCGTTGCTGCAGGGTGTTCCATAGTCTTCCCCGCTCCCCGGCACGCTGGCAGGGTTCCCTGCACAGCATTTGTTCTATATGATGAAACAACCCGTGAAACAAATGCACACCTATTTCTCATGGTTGGATACAAGGTGGATTCGATCAGGAGCTGTTGAGATGAGGAGTGGTGGAACACCCTGCCCGGCACGAAATCCTGCATCATGGAGAGTACGTAAAAGAAGGTTATCCGGATTATGGACCGGGGTGTTACCCTTCCCCTACCAAAAAAACACGATTGTAGCAGCATGAAAAGATGATCGCCTTCATTCCACAACGATAATAAATTCCATTACCGGTAGGTTTTACCATTCCGTCTGATTTCGCATCCGGGCACAAAATCAAAAAATCTCAGGTAACCTGACAACGTGCAAGCTTTTCACCGTAATAACGAGGGAACACTATGGGTACCGTAAAAAAACAGAAGAAAGTTGAACAAAACACTATCGTCCCGTCAACCGGTGTATCTGAAACCGGCATATCTTTTAAAATTATATGCCAGCTGCCGGGAATTTCTGAAGATGCGATCAGGATCGATCTCGAAGGTACCCATCTCACCATATCCGTCTCGAATCAAAACCCGACGGTCGTGCAGAAAGTTACCGTTCCCGAAGATTCATACCTCTGCAAAAAAAAATTCCGTGATGGAGTACTGGAAATTGTTCTCGAACAACCTTTTTAACTACAAGGGGGATACTAAAAAGCGAAATTTTTTGATTGTGTCCAGGGGTAGGCTGCGATCATCATCTTGGGGATGATCTGGCAGACACGACCAATTTTTTACCCGGTCAAACCGGAAACCTGATGCGTATCGCATTGTGAGGAAGTCTTGGAAGTTTACGTCTTGTCCGGGTAAACTGCGTACTGGGAGAACGGCTGCGATTATAAAAAGGAGAGGTGACCAGAGTGTTTTACCCTCATCATAACATTTTTTCCCTGTGCAGAGCATACGGAACCGTCCTTTACCATGAAAATAGATCCTTAATTAAAGCCGGTTTGTACCAGCAAGGCCGTGCAATAATCTGGTATACTGGCTATCACAGGCTATGAAAAAGTCTCCATAGCCCGCAGGTTTACCTGCAACGATGAAAACGAGGGGGTATGTTTTTTGTGTCCGGTGTATTCATTCCCGGTTTCTCCCCCTGTGGAAATACGGATTGTTCTTTTCAATTTTTGGAACATCCGGATTGTTCTTTCCAATTTT
>JBAVWM010000398.1:0-5174 GCA_049697815.1 Methanoregula sp.
CCAGAAAAGTATAGGCTGCAGATTATTCGTTTTCCGGATACTGCCATTACGGCTCCTGAACAGGATTCGGGGGTTGTTTTTAGCTCTCCGGCCATTCCTGGCCGAATCCGGGGAAAACCGGAGGGTCCTGCGCAATCCGGCTGCTGTGTACAAGAAACTGCACAGAGCGCGGAAGGCATATCCAGCTGCTTCCGACGTGAATTGGGATCAGGCCTGTGATCCGGATCCCGGGCTGCCGCAATTGCGCGTGCAGGACCCACGCTGGAGACGTTCACCATGCGCTGTTGTATTTCCCATAAAAAAAAGGAGAATAGATTCTCAGATGTGCCGTACATTCAGCATAAACAAGTGAACTAGTTCAATAAATCCAAGGTTCAGTTACCAACGGAGATAACCCACAAAATCCGGCTACCTCCCCCTTTGGGGCCTGTCTCAGAGCAAATGTACCCATGCGACCCCCTCCCTCTCATTTGGTTATCCGGATCTCTATCCCTCCACAGATTCACCCTCATAAAAGTCCGCCAAAATCCATACAAAAAACGGGTTGTAACCATTGGTGTTGGAGGGGGTCGCATGGGTACAAATGAAATCCGGGCAACCTGGTGCACGTGAAAAAACCCTTCAAAAACCGGGATCGGCATCATTTTCACGAGAGAACATTTGGCTTTCTTACCATAGAAACAACAAACCCGGGGCACCGGATCAACATGAAAAATGTACCCGTGTGACCCCCACCTTACCCCGTTCAACCAACCACCAAGGATTTATCGGTCACTCGCATTTTCAATAAGCAGGACTCATATGCCTGCTCTGGCCCCATAGTCCCCGGGACGGGCCCTTGCGGCCATGAGCTGATACGGGACAAGATACCTATGACACAATTCCGCCAGAGAGCCGGAACGAAGAGTGCAGTCCGCCGGCTGAAAAAACCGATTCCGGACATAATCGCGTTCAACGCGGTCGTCAGGTCACTCATCATGAAAAATCCGCTTGGATGCACGTCGTACCGGAGTGTGAAAAAGCACCACCCGCCGGTCGAGAAGGTGCGGGAGATGTATACCGCGAAATTCGTGTACGAAACTGCCGGGGGAAAACGCAGTGGCAGCAGTTCGGAGATCTACAACTCTGTCGAAGGCTACCAGACCGGCATCGCTGCCGTGATCTCGAACATGGCCAACATCGCGTCGCACCGCGGGAAAGTAAAGCACCTGCCGGATGCAGACCTCTTCTCGGTCACGCTGAAGTGCCATGATCCGGACGGGGAGTTATTCTTCCTAAGTCTCGCCCGCAACCGGGTGACATTGTCATCCTATAATGATGACAGCATCCGGAAGCGCGTCGAGCGGTGGACGGACACGGTACCGGCACGGGGGTAGGACGAATCAGGCAGTGATGAGTCTGGAGAAGAAACAAAGTTCTTCGACATGCGGGATCCCGACCATCACGGGAAAAACCGGCTGATGAACCCGAATACCAGCACCATCGGCGTGAAGCAGAGGACCACAAGCACCGCAAGGATGAGAATCCAGGTAAGGAACTCAGGCACCAGTGCCCGGGCGCTCACCGGGCCGGGAGCACGCACGGTACCGGCTTTTTCTTCCCTCTGTCCCGCTGACAACTGCTCCTCGTCGCAAAAATGTGCGATGAACCGGAAGCAGTACACGGTCGGGACAGGGCTGAGGCAGAGAGAGATGACCGGGCCGGCAAAGGGCAAAAGGGCAATCCCGCGAAGGCAGAGGGAGAAGAGAATCCAGACAACGGTAACGACCCCGAGGCCGACAAAATAGTTCACCATTCCTATCCGGTCGCGGGTCTTTTTAATCTCAAGAATGGCCAGCCCCTCGCGGACGCTGCCGGTCCGGGCAAAGCGGATGGCGCCGATCACCGCATACTGCACGGCGATGAACAGGATGATGATCTGGATGGCAAGCAGGACGAGGATCAGGATAGTTCCTGCAAACGCTTCCCACGGGCGGCCGGACGCCAGGCTACTATCGGCGATGGAATACTGGACAAAGGCAAGGATTGAGGGCACCAGCATCCAGACGAGCGGGATGACCTGGACTTTTATCCCGTCAAGGCAAAGCAGGAGCGGGTGGTCGAAGTCCGGCGGTACAGGGTCGTCCCGGAGCAGGCGCACGACCCAGCCCGAGACGAGGAGATTGCACAGGACCCCGGCGCTGATTAACAGGCCGGCCTCCTTCCAGGGAATGAGATTCCAGTGAATGGTCGTGCCTTCGAGGATCTTACTGCTCTCAACAAGTGATGAGAGGGCCATCCACGGCAGACCGAGGATGATGAAGATCAGCCAGCGGGAGGGTTTTCCCAAGAGGGTTTCCCGGGTAAAAGTGGCAGATTCGACTACAAACCGGCTGACATCCATTGCGTCCGGTCAATCATTCGCAGTGCATACAAAAAAGGCACGCGGATTGCCACTTCGATGCCCGCCAGATCTGGCATATCACGATGCCGGTTTCCTTACGGGAGGGGTGATCGGTGGCCTGGAAAGCGAGTCCGGGTACGTGGATAACGTTGGGCCGGATACTCAGGAGTCAGTGGCCGCCAGGTGCGACTACGAGAAAGCCCCACAACCTTGCAGGCCTCTTCGTCTGGCGCATGGACAACGACATGCAACCGGATAACAGCCCGCCGCCGGATGGATGAGCGACTGTCTTTCCGGGTAATCAGAGGAGGGCATCCCGGGTTCAAATCTCACAAGCGATAGGTGAATTTGGGAGAAGAGAAGGATTTTTATACAGCAGTCTGCTCGGCAGGTGCTTTTTCCTCAGCCCGGCAGATCTGCACGAAAATATCCCCGAAGAACTCCTCCTGCCGGAGGTTGCACCTGCCGTCAAGGGCAAGGAACAATAAAGGAATATACACCTCGGGGATCCCCCACTCCATCCGGTCGCATAACTCCGCAAGCGTCATCTCCTTGTCGATCTCCAGCCCTTCGAGATATTCGGCGAGCCGGGTCATGGAAGATTCCTGGAACCCTTCCTCGTGGGCGATGCTGACCACATCATCTGCATCGATCAGGGAATCGGTAAGATCGGCATGGCCGTCAGCCATCCTCCGGCGCCGGCGCTCCTCTTTCTCGATGTTCTTGAGCTCGGTGATCAGCTCGAAGAGCGTGATCGGGCTCTTGCGCATGCTTTTCCGGTCGAGGCGGCGCTGGATCTCGTGCTCCAGCCGCTCGATGGGGCCGAGCCGGGCACCGAAATCGATCTCCTCGTCAGTTCCGCCACCAAATTCAGCCCCGAACAGGTCCTCGCTGTCACCCTCGTCTTCCGCTTCTTCCAAAACGTCCAGCTGCTCGGACTTCATCCGCAGGAGGGTTGATGCGAAGAACAGGGTGCGACCGGAGACATGGAGATTGAGCTGCTGCTGCCGCTTGAGTTCAGAGAGGAACCGGTCGGTTACCTCAATGATATTGATATTCCACGGATCGATCTCCCCCCGTTCCGCCATCCCGACAAGGATCTCGACCGGGTCCTCGACCACGTTCTGGTCGTAGGACCCGGGGGGGGATGCTCCGGTAAGAACTGTTCCCGTTTCGGGCTCAGGTCCGGGGGTAGCTCCCGTCACGGGCTGTCCGTTCTCCTTTCCGGGCTGTTCCGGGCCGGGGGTCTCCGCTTCCTCCGGCACCAGGGCCTCCTTGGTACCCCTTGGATCAGCCATTCGCCTTTACCCCGGTAACAAGCGTGCTCTTGTCCGGCCGCAGCGTTACACCCATGATCCGCTGTGCGGCATCGATCATCGGTTTCCGCAGGGATACAATGATGAACTGCGATGTCGGGGCGAGTTCCATTACCATGGACGCGATCCGCTCGACATTCGACCCATCGAGGGACATGTCCACCTCGTCGAACGCATAGAACGGGGCGGGGATGTAACGCTGGATGGAGAAGATAAACGCTAAGGTTGTGAGCGACTTTTCCCCGCCGGAGAGGGACGAGAGCAGGTGCACCTTCTTGTCCCGCGGCTGGACGGCAAAGGTCATCCCCCCGGCAAACGGGTCCTCCTCGTTCTCGAGCACAAGATGGCCGCTCCCGCTCGTGAGCCGGGCGAAGACCTCGCGGAAATTGGTATCGATTGCCGTAAAAGCGGTCGTAAACGCCTCGTACTTCATCTGCTCGAACTTCTCGATCCGTTCGATTAACGTTGCACGCTCGCTCGACAGGGTCTCCTTGCGTTCGGTACGCTCGGTGACCTGGCGCTCCACCTTCTCGTACTCCTCGATGGCGAGCATGTTGACCGCCCCGATCTTGCGCAGGGCCCCGTCGGCTTCCGCAATCTTTCCCTCGATCTCCGTGAGGGAGAGCGTGATATCCATCTCCCCGACCTGCTGCCTGAGCAGGTCCACTTCGATCCCGAGGGTCTGCGCCCGCTCATCGATAGCCCCCAGCTGGACCGTGATCCGCTCAGTTTCGGCATCGAACTTCATGATCCGGAGCTCGGACGCCTGGATATGTGCTGAGACTTCCCCCCGCTTCTCCCGAAGTTCATCGAGTTCCCCGGAGAATTCCTTCTGGCGCTCCTCAAGGGCTGCAATCTGCGTTTTATGGGAGGCTATCTGCCCGTTCGCACCTGAAATATCGGCATCGATCTGGCGGCTGCGTTCATCCTGACCCTTGCGCTCTTCGCCAAGCTCGGCAATCCGCTGGGTGAAGTGCTGGCGATCGCGCTGGGCATCGTTGATATCCCCGTCCTTGTTGCGGAGACGGCGCTCGGCTTCCTCGATCTCCCGCCGCTTCTTCTCCATCTGCTCGGTGAGGGCGGGGATGTTCGTGTCGTCAAGGCGTTTCTTGATCGCCTCGATCTTTGCATTGGTCCCGTTAATCTCCCCGGTTATCCGGTCGAGTTCCGCTTCCCGTGCCGTAAGTTCCGCGGCCCCGCTTTTCGTCTCCTCCGACTGGCGGGCGACGGCGGCTTCGATCGTCTGCTTCTCGACCGTGATCGCCTCGAACCGGCGGGAGAACTCCTCATTGAACATCCCGTACCGGGCAACTTTCTGGTCGATCTCGTTCCGCAGGGTTCGTTTCGCATCGACCTCGTCGGTGAGCCGTTTGACTCCCGCTTCGAGCGTCGCCGCCTCCCCCTGCAGCTCCCCGATATGCGAGCGTATCCGGATGATCTCGTCGTCCACGGCAGCGCCGAACCCGCGTACTGAC
>JBAVWM010000399.1:0-5698 GCA_049697815.1 Methanoregula sp.
GTCAGGTACCATTTGTTGTTGTTCAACCGACAACAGTTGTATACAGATAATATCTGGAGAGTATTAATGTATTCATTGTTTGACATATATCGTGGTGGTTGGGGGATTTTTAGTCCCCGATGGGTAATTTCAGTCCTTTTTCAGTGCAGGATGGGACATCAGCCGCCTGGTAAAACAGGGTATCTTCTCTAACTGTAACAGATGGAGGCCCCAGCTCCGTTATTAGCACAGGAGTGGTTTTGACAATATTTGTTTGATTTTATTGGTTCAGCACGAATCAGATGCATAAAAAAAAGCATAATCAAGCATATGTGCTCCATAATGTATATATTTATACACAACAAGTACCTTGATATGAAGACCAAGATCCTGCTTGAAGAGGAGGAGATGCCAAAGAAGTGGTATAATGTTCAGGCGGACCTGCCATCGCCGCTGGCTCCTCCCCTCCATCCCGCTACCCATAAACCGGTGGGACCTGATGACCTCAAAGCAATCTTCCCGATGGAACTGATCAAACAGGAAGTATCTACGGAACGGTATATTGACATCCCTCAGGAAGTACAGGAAGTCCTGCATCTCTGGAGGCCGAGTCCCCTTTACCGTGCTCACCGTCTGGAGAAATTTCTCAAGACACCGGCGAAGATCTATTACAAGTGGGAGGGTGTCAGCCCGGCCGGGAGCCACAAGACAAACACCTCGATCCCCCAGGCATATTACAATATGAAAGCGGGGATGGAGAGAATTGCAACCGAGACCGGCGCAGGGCAATGGGGGTCTGCGCTGGCATTTGCAACCATGCTCTACGACCTGGATTGTACCATCTACATGGTCAGATCAAGTTATACACAGAAACCCTACCGAAAATCGATGATGCATGTCTGGGGTGCGGAGTGTATCCCGAGCCCCAGCACCAAGACCAATTCAGGAAGGGCAGTCCTGGAAAAGGACCCGGATACCCCGGGTGCACTGGGGATCGCGATCTCCGAGGCGGTCGAGGATGCAGCAACTCATGCCAACACCAACTATTCGCTTGGTTCTGTGCTGAACCATGTCTGCCTCCACCAGACGATCATCGGCCAGGAATGCCGGGAGCAGCTCGCGATGGTTGATGATTACCCGGACGTTGTCATCGGTTGTGTCGGCGGCGGATCGAACTTTGCCGGGATCTCGTTCCCGTTCGCGGGAGACAAGATGACCGGGAAGCACAAGGATGTTGACATCATCGGTGTCGAACCAGCATCGTGCCCGACTCTCACAAAGGGATCTTTTACCTATGACTTCGGGGATGTGGCCGGTCTGACCCCACTCCTCATGATGTATACCCTTGGCCATGACTTTGTTCCACCCGCAATGCATGCCGGCGGCCTCCGGTACCATGGGGATTCCCCCATCGTGTCCCGCCTGGTCCATGACGGTGTAGCGCGGGCAGTCTCTTATCACCAGAGCGAAGTCTTCGATGCAGCCCAGACCTTTGCCCGCACGGAAGGGATCATTGTTGCCCCCGAGACAGCACATGCTGTCAGGTCGGCAATAGACGAAGCAATCAAATGTAAAAAGAGCGGCGAGGACAAGACCATTCTCTTCAACTGCTCAGGACACGGCAATTTCGACATGTCGGCCTATGATGCATTCTATGCCGGCCAACTGGTTGACTACGAGTACCCGGACGAACTCATCAGGGAGGCTATCGGCCGGATACCCAAGATACAATAAACCCTTCAACCAATCTCTTTTTTATGAAACGCATTGGTCTTCTCATCAACCCGGTTGCCGGTATGGGAGGATCGGTAGGGCTGAAAGGTACTGATAATTCCGTTGCAGAAGCCCTGCGCCGGGGGGCACAGCCCCACGCCCCGGACCGGGCGAAGATAGCGCTTGAGATCCTTGCGAAGAGTGCGGACCTTGCATTTGTTACCTGTTCCGGCGCAATGGGCGAAGACACCCTGAAGGAAGCCGGTATCGCCGGTTACCGGGTCCTGTATCACTACAAGGGAGAGAGCAGTTCAGCAGATACGAAAAAGGGCGTGCGCGCGTTCCTTGAGAGTGGTGTCGACCTGATCCTGTTCTGCGGGGGTGACGGGACTGCAAGGGATGTCTTTGATGTCACGGGAAGCGATGTTCCGATTCTCGGCATTCCCGCAGGTGTCAAAATGTACTCGGCGGTCTTTGCCGTTGACCCGGCCAGTGCAGCCGATCTCGTGCAGGCTTTTGACCGGCATAATCTCAGAGATGCCGAGGTGCTGGATGTTGATGAGAAGGCATACCGGGCCGGGCACCTCAGGACCCGCATCTATGGTATTGCGCGGACACCGGTCCTCGCAGGAAAAATTCAGGTGGCAAAACAGGTGTACGAAGAACAGGACGAAGAGCGGGCAAAGGCCGCAATAGCGCAGTTTATCGATGAGATAATGCTGCAAAAAACGCTCTACATCATCGGGGCCGGCACAACAACTGAAGCCATTGCCCGCCGGCTCAGCATTAAAAAGACCCTGCTCGGCGTGGATGCTATCCGGGACAGGAGACTGGTTGCTACAGACTGTGATGAAAAAACTCTTCTTGTACTTGCGGAGAAGTCGCCGGATACCCGCATCATCATCAGCCCGATCGGGGCGCAGGGATTTATCCTGGGCAGGGGAAACCAGCAGATCAGCGCCCGCCTTATCCGTAAGGTCGGGATACATAAAATCATCGTGGTGGCAACGCCGCACAAACTCGCTCAGACCCCGTACCTCTATGTTGACTCGGGCGATGCTGCACTTGACCGCGAGTTCGGGGACTCTATCCAGGTCATATCAGGATACCGGATCGCACAGCGGAAAAAGATTGGTCATTAACACCACTGTTGCATTTTCAGATATGCAACCGGTCACAGGTTAAAAATCCTGAAAAAAATTCTGTTCCTAAAAATGATGATTACTTCCTTTCTGTGGCTTGTGGTGGCTTCAGCAATGCAAACGCGATGACAAACCCGATCACTGCAAGGATCATCACGTAGGGAAATACACCAAGATATGACCCGGTTGATGTCTTGATGAATCCCGCAAGCTGGGGCCCGGCAATGGCCCCCGCGCCATACGCGAGGAAAAGCACACCGTAACACCGCGGATAATCCCCGGTTCCGAAATAACACCCGGTAGCCGTCGGAGCGATTGCAAGCCATCCGCCAAGACAACCCCAGAGAACGACAAATGCGAGGATATAGACCGGCACCGTGGGCATCTGCCACATGAGCATGGAAACAAACGCGATCAGGATGAAGGAACCCAAAGCAGTATTCCGGGGGGTCAGCTTGTCAGTGAGGGCACCGAAGACCGGTCTCCCAAAACCGTTGAAGATCGCAAAGACGCCGACAAGGAGTGTTGCGAGCCCGGCCTCTATCCCGATGTCCGAACCCACCGGTTTTGCGATACCCACCGCCATGAGGCCGGCCAGGCACCCGATGAAGTAACATGCCCAGAGTGCATAGAACGATGTTGTTTTCAGCATCTCTTCGCGCCTGAATTCACAGGTAACCGCCTGGCCCGCAACCGGCGCCGGGGGCGCCCACCCGGCGGGTCTCCACCCGGCTCGGGGGAATTTCAGCGGCAGGGCTAACAGGACCGTCAGGATAACGAAGACGACCCCGAAGATCCTGAATGTCGTCATGACGCCAAAAGCCCCGATCAGGTACCCTGCGATATTTGCCGTGAAGAACGCGGAGAAACCAAACCCGAGCAGGGTCAGGCCGACGGCCAGGCCACGGCGGTCGGGGAACCAGCGTGCTGAAACAGCAACAGGGACTCCGTAGGCGATACCAACGCCGATCCCACCGATAATCCCATACAGCACACAGAGCATCGGAACCGATGTGGCAAACGAGGCAAGGAACCAGCCGAGACCGGTGAGTATTCCCCCGACAATCGTGACATTTCGCGGTCCGTACTGCTCGATATACTTCCCCGCAAAGAGCATGGTAATTGCAAAGAACGCGAGGAATACTGAGAACGGCAGCAGGATATCGCCTGCCGTCACCTCCAGGCCAAGGCCTTTTGTGAAGTAGGTGGTGAGTGGTGCGACAAACACGCTCCACGAGTAAATCGTTCCAAGGCAAAGGTTGATGAACATACCAATGATGACAAACATCCATCGCCCTTTACCAGCCTCCATGCCAAGAATTGTTTCAGGTTGCATTTCAGTCATGGTATTGCCTTTCAGATGATCTGAATCTGCTCATGCACAGAATTTTAAGAATGAAAATGTAGGGGATATCATTCGTCCAGAGTCGAGATGTCCCCCGGATCAATGCCCATCTCTTTTGCTTTCAGGACTCGGCGCATGATTTTCCCGCTCCGGGTCTTAGGCAGCTTGTCCACGAAATCGATCTCATGCGGCATTGCGATCGGCCCGAGCGTGGTCCGGACATGGTGGAGCAGGTCCTGTTTGAGTCTGTCGCTTGGTTCATTGCCAACGCGGAGGATGACGAAGGCCTTGATGGAGTTCCCTTTCACGGCATCCGGCTTGCCAATGACAGCGGCCTCAGCGACCGCGTGATGGGAGACGAGCGCGCTCTCGACCTCTGCGGTCCCGATGTTATGTCCGGCAACAATGATGATGTCGTCAGCCCGGCCGAGGATCATGATGTCACCGTCCTTGCCTTTGACCGCAAGGTCCCCGACGGCATAGACGCCAGGTATGGTATACCAGTACCTGCGGTAACGCTCATCGTCCTTATAGACCGTGCGCAGCATGGACGGCCACGGTGATTTGACGACAAGCAGCCCGCCGGTACCGGGCCTGACTGGTTTTCCGTCCTTGTCCACAACGTCCGCCTCAACGCCCGGGATGGGTTTGCCGGCAAATCCCGGTCGCATGGGCTCTCCAATCATGGTGGTGATCATGGTCATCCCGGTCTCCGTCTGCCACCAGGTATCGATGATTGGGCATTTTTTCTTACCGATGACCCGGTAATACCATTCAAAAGCCTCCGGGTTCAGGGGTTCCCCGACTGACCCGATGATACGCAGGGAGCTTAAGTTGTATTTGTCTGGCCAGGCCTCGCCCATCTTCATGAACATGCGGATTGCGGTCGGTGCGGTATAGAAGATAGTGATCTTCTGTTCCTCTATCAGGTTCCAGAAGCTGCCGGCATCCGGGTAGTCCGGTGTCAGCTCCGAAATGAAGACGGTTGCACCGACGGCCAGAGGGCCATACACGATATAGCTGTGGCCGGTGATCCAGCCCGGGTCCGCGGTACACCAGTAGATGTCATTGTCCTTGATATCGAAGATGTATTTGCTGGTATAATAGGTCCCGACCATATACCCCCCGCAGGTGTGAACAATCCCCTTGGGTTTTCCGGTGGAACCGCTGGTGTACAGGATGAAGAACGGATCCTCGGCATCCATAACTTCCGGCTCACAGATATCAGGCATTCCTTCCATCATCTCGTTGAAGTCAAGCTCGATCTCATTGAGGTCAACCGGGGGATCTCTCCGCCTCAGGACTATGACATGCTCTACCGTGGGAGCATTGAGGATCGCTTCATCTACGATCGCTTTCAGCTGGATAGCCTTGCCGCGGCGGATCGAGATGTCTGCCGTGATAACAACCTTTGCCCCGGCATCCTGGATCCGCATGTTCAGCGCTGCGGCACCAAAACCACCGAAGACAACACTATGGACCGCACCAATCCGGGCGCAGGCAAGCATGGCAATGAGCT
>JBAVWM010000400.1:0-1926 GCA_049697815.1 Methanoregula sp.
TGAAGGCTGTATAAAAGTCTCCCTTAGCTTCAGAATAATTGGATTCCAAAAAGTCAGACAGTGGCTCTTGCATGTTCCTGCGTGTCATGTATGGTGGATTGGTAAAGATGCAGTCGTACTTGCGGCGCATGATGTCGAGCAGCCGCATCCCTTTGCTGTCCTCGCCCACGAAATAGCTCTCGTCCTCACCTGCTGCCGCCTGCTCGTCAGCGAAGCTGTTGAAGGCCATGACGATCTGGTCGCCTAAAATGTCCCAAAATTCCAGCCCCCAGACTGCCGTGCGGGACACGTCCTCTGGAGCCCCGGCCAGATCCTCGAACCTCTGCAAACTGGTAAGGTGAGAATGCCGCTCCCGCTCCACCTCTGCAGTTATGACGCCCTCCAGGGGAAGGAGTGATCCGACGCCTTTGCCCGATCCGCCTCGCATGGAGCTCCACAGCCTGCGAATGATCCTCTCGTACACGGGCAGAGTGAACTTGCTTGCCTTGAGGAATGCTTCCAGCTTGGCATCATCCGGCAGCCGCAGCTCGGCGCAAGCTAGGTGGCTTTCCGTGATTGCAGCGTTGGGATTGAGGCTCTTCGCCTTCAGGTAGAGCGTCAGAGCCGAGAGCTGCACCGCCCGCAGATCGATATCGATGCCGAAGATGTTATTGGCCATGATGGCCGCTGGGATGAGCTCTTCCGAGGAGACGGAGGGCTTTTCCGGCCAGCCTGGCCCACCGGCCCGATCCATCTCCTCCCGATACATATCTGCCAAAAGATCGAAGGCCACGAGACCAAAGTGCATCGTCCCGCAGGCCGGGTCGAGCACCTCGATCTGCTGCACAGGCTTCATCTTCTCTGCCGGAATCTCTCCGGCCAGGGGCACAAGATAATCCAGATTCTCAGCCATGCGCGAGTCGGGATGCATCTGCATCCACTGGCGGCCTAAAGTGTTCTGCACCAGGAACTTGACAATCCAGCGGGGGGTGAAGAGCTGTGTAGCCGCCGGAATGTCCTCAGGCCTGATCTTCTGCTTCTTCTTGTAGAGCCGGTTGAAGACATCCGCTTTTTCCTGCTAGTTGAAATACTGATAAATCCAGCCGATCGTCTCCTCCTCGCCCCAGGCTGCCTCCAGCTCTGGCCGGTTGAGTAGCTCAATCAAGGCCTTCAAGGCCCTTGGCCTGGGAAAGAGCTTGCTAGGAAGGTCATCCGGATCGAAAAGAACCTTGATCTCCTGGGAGCGTAACTGGCACTGGTGCAGCAGGAAGTGCTTGTAAGCCACATCCCTTGGCCCCTCGCCCAAAGGATTTTGGCCTAGACCACCGGTCTCGCAAAGCCGTAGTTCCTCCGTATGCTCCGGCTCTGCCAGATAGAACATATAGCCGCGCGAGTCCTGATATCGGTCCAACGTCCCCTCGATCAGGCCCCGCTTCTCCATCATCTTGAAGGCTACCAGACGATTGAGATGAGTGAAGGCCGCCTCCTTGATCAGCTTCTGCACTGCCTCCGGTCGGATGAGACCGGCTGAGACCTCGTCTTCCAGCCGCTTCTCCACCTTTCGCCTTATCCGGAGTAGCACAGGCATTTCCCTGAAAGCCGGGATGCGCTCCTTTTTTGCAAAATCAAGCCGAGAGTCCAGACCATAAACTCCTTCCAATTGCTCCTGCGCCTCTTTTATCAGAAGCTCGCGAGCCTGCAATGTCATCTCCCGTAGAGCTACCTTGTCCGCTACTGCTTCAATCTTATTCGCTGCCATTCCCCCTCCCACTATTTCTTACTCCAAAATCAGCTTGACCTTCTTTCTCACAAGTTCCAGCAGATGCTCTTGCAGCCGCTTTACCGCTTGGTTCACCGCCTCTTCCGAATCAAGGGGCTCCGAGAAGAAACTCCTCAAAGCCACCTTTTTGGGTTTATCCTCCTCGACCCCTTCCGTCGGGGTAGCTT
>JBAVWM010000401.1:0-2964 GCA_049697815.1 Methanoregula sp.
GGATATTCCAGATCCAGAAAAAGGAAATCTCCTGCAAGATCATCCTAGCCAACATTGACCGGTTCTTTCAATTTATCTGCATCGAGGTTTTCTACAGAGCATATTTTTTCAGTCAAACCTTGGTTGAAAAATTTTCATTGCGATCACGATCGCGATCGAAAAACCGATCCGGATCAATGGCGATCCGATTCTCATGTTCAAATCGGATCGTAATTTTTTTCGTTTCAACCAGATCCCGATTTTCATTTTTGTTCTGGAGAGGCATCGGTATCAACAGTCTGGATCGCAGAGACGGTAATGATAGTTCTATTTCAAGGAAATGATTTCTGCAGAGTAGTTTTTTCAATGAGCGGTGATCATATGTGACTAAAGGGTGAAAGTTGATTCAACCATCCAGTTCAACGTTACAAATAAAAGAGCATGAGCGTTCCGGCAGAAGAGGAATAGAGAAATACATTCCGGGAATAGGAACTATTCGCACCTACCACCGGGATTTGCTGAAGACCGATTTGGTTGTAGCGGTCACCGTTTTTGCCATTCTCGTTCCCTCAGCACTCGCCTACGGTGAGCTGGCTGGTTTTGAGCCGGTTGTTGGACTCTATGCTGCCCTTGTCGCCATGATCGTCTATGCGCTCTTTGGCAGTTCAAGGCAGCTCATCTTTGGTCCCGAGTCCACAACTGCAATCCTGGTGGCTACCGTAGTTGCACCTCTGGCGGGCGGGGACATTGCCCGGTATGCATCTCTGGCAGCGGCTTTAGCTATTTTAATTGGTATCATCTTTCTTCTTGCGGGCAAATTCAGGATGGGGTTTGTGGCCGATTTCTTCTCAAAACCCATCCTCACCGGGTATATAACAGGAACCGCCCTGATAGTAATCGCCAGCCAGTTAGGCAAGATTTTTGGCATCTCACTCGAAAGCGATGATTTTTTTGCAAAAATCTGGGAACTCATAACCAGTCTTGACCAGACTCACCTTTTAACGCTGGCAGTGGGATTGGTTACAATTCTGGGGCTTATTCTGCTCAAACGCTTTGCTCCCAGGGTTCCCGGCACAGTTGTGGCTTTAGTTGCAGCCATTATCTTGTCTTCATTCTTCAACCTTGCAGATCTTGGGGTAGCCGTGGTTGGCCAGGTTTCGAGCGGCCTTCCCGTCCCGCAGATACCGATCGTAAGCCTGGCCGATCTGATAGTACTTCTGCCGGCAGCGCTTGCCATGAGCGTTCTCATCTTTGCGGACGGGGTGCTGACATCCCGGGTATTTGCGAGGAAAAATCACTACGATATAGACACGAACCAGGAGCTGGTTGCATTTGGAGCGGCGAATGCCGCAACCGGCTTCTTCCAGAGCTTTGCCGTCGGCGCCAGCGCCTCAAGGACTGTTGTCAATGATAATTCCGGCGGAAAGACTCAGATGGTGGGATTAATTGCTGCCGGATTGGTCATTGTTTTCCTTTTGTTTTTTACATCGCTCCTTCAGAGTCTTCCCACCGCGGTGCTGGGAGCAATTATCATCGTTGCCTCCATCAGCCTGATCGACATCCAGGAGTTCCGGAGTCTGAATCTGGTACGCCACAGTGAATACTATCTGGCCCTTCTGACCGTCCTTGGAGTGCTGGTCATTGGCATCATTCCGGGAATTGCACTTGCCGTAGCATTGTCTTTGATTGTGTTTATCCAACGCGTGTACCGTCCCCACACCTCTGTATTGGGAACGGTGTCGGGGGTGGATGGATATCATGGAATAACACCCGGTGGTGAGGTACAGGTTGTGCCGGGCATGATCGTCTATGGATTCGATGCACCCCTGTTCTTTGCCAATGCTCCCTACCTGATGGATCAGGTAAGGGACCTCGTTTCAGCTGCCGATCCACCGATCAGGTACCTGCTCCTCGATACAGAGGCAATTCCTGATATCGATACCACCGCGGCCGATACGCTCAAAGAGATACATCAGGAGCTTTGCCAGAAGGGTATCACCTTGGGGATAGCCCGGGCAAACAAGCCTTTGCGGGAGACCATGCAGGTCACCGGCCTGGAAGAGCTCATAGGCGCCTCCAATTTTTATCCGTCCGTTCGAACTGCAGTTGAAGCATTTCGTGAGCGTTCCCTTGGAGAGGACTAGCCGGAGCAGGTAAAATCAGAGAGTGTAGTCAAGATTCAGAGAAAACAGGCGGGCGTCAGGCAAACGATACCTGACGCCCGGCAGCCAGTCCGACCCGATCCTGTCCGCGTTCAGTTTTGAGGATCTCATTATGGAACTCGACCTGCAATACCATATTCAGCCCGTCGAACAGCGGGGCCTTTTATGTTTTCATCTCTTGAGCATCGCCATCGCGTGGCTGATCGTGCAGGTTTCGAATCAGGATGTAGACACTGACCACCAGCACCCATCCCGGTAAGATCAGGGTCACCCAGTGGGAATAATCGATGCTCAACAGTAACACCAGTGCCAGCACATAGGTCAGGAAAGCCCAGCCACGGTGCATAACGCCGGTACGGAGCCAGATTGTGGCGAGCGATATCATGAACACACCTGCCATGCGGATGGCATAGATATTGAAGACATGATATATCACCGCCTTGCTGAAAATCAATAAACCGTTTTGTGTACGAACGCCCGATTCTATCGCGTAGCTGCTCAACAGCCCGGCTGCCAGGGCTGCGCCAATGAAGGTTAAGGCAAGAAACAGCAAACCGCTGCCGAGGAAAACTGTTGCAAAGAGGCGATCTTCCCTTTCGCCGAGGAGGTCGCGAATCACGCCAATGAACCAGAGAAAAGCGATCCCTGCGTAGGGGATGAGGTTCAGGGCCAGAGTAATTGTTTGTGCGTCTGTCTCCAGTATGGCGAAGCCGGCCACGGGCTCCTGGGAGAGAGAGATATTCAAGAGCACCATGCTGGTACCATAAAGCACGGCAAAGATAATGCCGGCAACAGCCGCGGACCGTGGTGTTTTGAGCGACCG
>JBAVWM010000402.1:0-7359 GCA_049697815.1 Methanoregula sp.
ATGATTGCCTGTCACGCAATCGACTCGGATTCGAATTCCGACCTGGGCGTTGCTGCGATGTAATACTTTTTTTCTGAAATTCTAAAAAAATGTACTGTTCTGTTTTTATCCCGGTTTCCACGCTGACCGGGTGGCCTGATGGGGGGGTCTGATCGGATTTGGAAAAAAAGAGGAGGGGGTCACCCGCTCCGGAAAAATTTCAGGAGGGGGGGAGGTACCCCCTACCCCCCAACCCAAAGATGAGTAATGTACGTTTTTGCGCAGCCACCATCCCATTGCTTCTTATGGAACTTCTGACGTCAAGGTCTGTTTTTGTCAGGACCTCATTATTGAGTAGGGAGGGTTGAAATGGGCTGAGGGGGTAGAGGGTTACCCCCCGCTTGCAATCCAAAGGGAGGGGGGTAGGTCCCCTCCGGAAAAATTATCGATGGGGGGGTAGGGGGTACCACCCCCCTTCAATGCACTCCCGGCATCTGTCACAGCAATACAGCCATTGCAATAAAATACTATTTCCATGCCGTGAAATTCCGGTCAATCCACCCGGTACCCCTTCTCCTGCAGGAACAGGGCGATCCACGGTTCGGCTTCGCCGTCATCCATCGGCCGCCTCCGCACAACCTCCTCCCACACCGCCCGGAGCCCCGGGTTATCGGAGTGGAGATCGAGAGTGCCCCGGACCGTCCCGATGAGCACGCCGTATGCATCCGATACCCGCATCACCACGCAGCGGTAGAACTTGCACTGCGCCGGGCTGTCGCGGTGGATCGTGCAGCGGAGAAGATCCCCGTCCGGGCGGAGGAATCGGCAGGCTGTGGGGTTCCGTTCCGGATACGAGAAATCCGCAAAGATCGTACGCTTGTCCTCATCAATCTCTGCGGTGAACGGGGTGCCGGTCGATACCGATTCGCAGTCGAACGTGAACGGCCCGGTCTGGCGTTCGATCACGATATAATCGCCAAGGTACATGCAGCACGAACCGCACTGCCGGCAGGCAAAGGCCATGGGTACCGGGTACTATCTGCGCCGGATATAAAAAAGGAACAGAAAACCCGTTTATTGCACGAGTGCTTCTGCCCGCAGCACCAGACGCTTCAGGGTCTCGTAATCCGTACTGGTTCCGGACATGGTGATCGTTTCGTATACGTTCTTCTTCGTGAAGATAACCGTGTACGTCACCGGCCGTTCAGTATCGAGCGGGTCCGTGTCCCGGAATGCGATGCTCCTCTCCCCAACCGCCGGAAACGGGATCTCGTACCGGGTTCCCGGCGTCAGCTGCTGGTCTGTCAGTTCCTCTTTTTCAAGCAGGAATACCCCGTCTATGGTATCGGCAGAAAAGATATTGATCGACTGCCGTATGCGGGTACTATCATTGGTAGTACCGATCCTGCGGTAGAATGAGACATAGTATCCCTGCCGCCAGCCAAGCTCGCGTGCGAGCTGGGAAACTTCCGGCAATGCTATGACCGAACGGTCCTGCAGGATATAGTCGGAAGGCAGATCTGCCGGTTGGAGCGCCATATCGGAAGATTGTTCCGGTAACCGGGGTGTTTCCGTTGTCGGGACAGGAGCAGGAGCCGGGGGTTCTGCCTTATATGGAGGTTCGCCAGACGGGGTATCCAGACAACCTGCGGAACAGAGAAGGAAGATCACAAGGATGAGTGCAGCCCATGTGCGTTCCATACCGTACACCATCGCACAGGGTGTTTAAATTGTTACCGGTACCGGCTGTCAGGTACCCCCGCAGGTTCCGGCCATTCCCTTGCCTGCCGTTGCGATTCCCGTGACCGGTATAAGGAACGATCCCTGGTACGGCAAACCTGATAAATATCTTTTTCATTCTTAAGGATCAACAGTACGGGATAACAGACATTACGTGGTACCATGGGCGATCCAGAACTCAGCAGCGATGAGAACGTGCTCGTAAGGACTCCGGGGATCTATGTCAAGTCGATCCCCTTCGAGGGTATCCTCACGAACAAGCGGATCATCCTTATCGACAGGGCAAAAAATCTCCTGCCTCCCCGGGAGATCCCGCTCGTCACCATAAACGAGGTTGAATCGGGAGAAAACGCAATCCGGGACCAGATCATCACGCTCTCGGTAACGGCAAAAACAGGGGAAACGCGGCAGATGGTTCTCACCTTCTCCCGCCAGGCAGGAGGGAACCGGATCAAGGAGCGTGATGTGTGGGAGCGGATAATAAAGGAGAACGCCACCCCCTCCTCTGACCAGGTAATCCGGAACGTAATCGCAGGACTGGAGCCCGCCCCGCGGCGAGCCGAACCGGCAGCAGGTCCGAGATATGAGGTTGTCCATGCCCGTCCCCAGCAGACAGCCCCTTCCGGAGAGTACCGCCCGGCAGGATCGGCAACGGATGATATAAGCCCGGTCCGGAGATCCATAGTGACGAGCCCGGTCACCGTCACCCCGCCGTCTCCCGCGGTACTTCAGGCTGATGTTCCCCCCCCTGGTACGAGTTTATTCTGTTCAAAGTGCGGTAACAAGATCCCCGCCGAATCGGTTTTCTGTAATCGTTGTGGCTCTCCGGTTGCCCGGATCCCGCCAATGGCATCAGCGCCCGTGCAAACCCCGCCTGCCCCTCCGTTCGTAAGAACGCCCGCTGCCCGCCCGATCGATGAGGAGATCCAGTCTGTTGAACCACTCATCATACCTTCCACGGAAAAGATTCCTGCTGACGCACTACGGGCTGCACCGGCAAAAGCCCCCCAGAGGACATCCGAATCATGGGATACCGGAGAGGAACCAGCGCCGGCTGCTCTGCCCGTTGCACAGGCTCCCGGAGCGAAACCCGCTGAAAAGGGTGTTGCCCCCCAGGCCCCCCGGGCAAAATCCACCGGTGCTGCCGCCCCCGCTCCCGGTCCATCACCTCATGGTGCAGGCGATACACCGCTCCCGCCAAAGCCCCCCCGCAAACGCAGCTTTATGCCCGGTAAACGGACTGTTCTCACTGCCGCAGTTGTAGCGGTTGCCATCGTGCTCGTTGCAATCGTTGCCCTGGTTGTCTACCCTATGCTGACCAGCGGCGGTTCGACAACACCCTCCGGTTCAGGTAATGCCACCCCTCTCCCTGTTTCTTCGACAATAACGCCGTCAGGAACCATTGTCGTCAAAGAGACGCAGGCTCCCCAGATCCCCCCGACGGGAATCTATGTCCATATCAATTATATGGGAGGCTTCAAAGGAATCTACGGGATACCGGATTCGATCACGACAGTACCCGGTAACTCCGGGGATCGTGTCTGGGAAGTCGAGAACGCCACCAACAGCACCGTGCAGGCCACGTTCGAGAAGCTGGACGGCTCCACCCACCAGCTCCTTGTCGAGATCTATAAGAATGGCAAGGTTCTCACGAGCGGAACCACCACGGTTGGCCACGGATCCGTTGCCCTGTCTGTTGACATGATCACCGGGAAAGCAGCCACACCAGTCACCAGCGGCCAGAGTGGTACAGCAACAAAAACAATGGTGGCTGTAACAACCGCTGCCGTGGCAAAGACTACGGCTCCTCCTGCAAAGACGACAACCGTTTCGACGAATACCACGAGTGCAGCTTCTTAATTCTTATTCCGCTTTTCCCTTTTTTTTAGTTCTGCCATTCTTTTTTACCCTGCCCGTACGTACACTGTTGCGTTGTTGTATGGTCTCCAGTAACCATTTCCCCTTAAACCAGCCGTTCAAGCCGGCGCCTTCCCTTGTTACCTGGCTGTCGGTGAACTTCATCCTGTTCTTCCTCCTGGTCATGAGCTTTACGGTATTTCCCGTCCTTCTTGTATCGGGTTCTGAACCGGTTGTGCTGGTCATTCTTGGTATCATTATCATCGTTCCCGTTGTGGCCTTCTTTGTCTGGGTCGGACTGTATTTCAAGAGCATGTGGTACGAGCTCCGCGAAGACGAGATGAGCTGGAAGCGCGGGGTCTGGTTCCGGACAACCGGCGTGGTGCCGTATAACCGGATCACCAATATCGACGTCAGACAGGGACCGGTCATGCGGGCGCTGGGTATCTCCACGCTCTCGGTTCAGACTGCCGGTTATTCCGGGCAGGCAGTCCCGGAGATCCGGATTGAGGGAATAGAGCAGGCAGAGGAGCTTCGCGAACTGATCCGTTCACTCGTGCGCAAGCCTGGTACCAATGGTGACGGGACGGGCGGGGCACCGGCCCGGGCCCGGACCGTACCACTCACCATGGATCAGAATATCCTTGACGAACTGGTAAGGATCCGGCAGCTGCTTGAAATGCAGCGGAAATAAAAAAATTATTTCTTTTCCGGCAGTTCGGCGGGCGCCTTTGCCGGCAGGTTTCCTTTTCTCCAGCGGTAGATCCCGTACCCGATTGCGCCGAGGATTATGAGCGGCAGCAGGGTGAGGAACAGGATGATGATGAAATCGATCATGCCTACAAACCCGGCTATCCCTTCATTGAGGGTGGTCACGAAAGTATGCCCGGTATCGCCACCGACAGGTTCAGGCTCCTGGAGAGTGACCGTGATAGTCGACATGTCGATGCGGCTGTTTAAGTACTTCAGCCTCCCTTCAAGCCGATCCAGGTTTGTCTGGACCTGGTCGATTTGCTGCTGGATCTCAATGACGTCGCTGACCTTAACGGCCTTCTTCATGAGCTCGTTGTACTGGGCAAGCTGGTTCTGGTACGAGGTTTTCTGCGCCTGGAGATCGACATATTCTTCGGTCACGTCCTCGCCCTGTGTGGAAACCGATTTGACCGTACCGATAGCTTTTACCCCGGCAAGGGTGTTCTCGAACTCAGCCTGCGGGATGCGGAGCACGACCGTTCCCGAGAGCCGGCCATTGGATCCTTCCGAGACACTGGAGGACGAGAGATACCCGCCTTTTGCCGTTACCAGGTTCCTGAGCTGATCAACAGAACCCGTCACGTCCGGTACTCCAATCGTGATATAGGCAGTCTTGATGATCCTGGTCCCGGTACCAGAACCGGATGCGATGGTTGGTACTGGCGTCGCTACCGGTACGGGAGCTGCATATCCACCGGAGGACACCTTGGCATCCTGCGAGACCCGGGCTGCGTTGCTGACGGAATAGACATACGACGCGTCAGATGAGCCTGCTGTCTGTTCCAACAGCTTTTGGGGGACTCCCACGCAGCCGGCTGCCGCAACGACCGCAATGCACACGACCATGAGTGCGATGACCTTGTAGTTCATAGTAATACCATCAATTTTAGCAATATAAAAATAACTTGTTGACTGCGAAGATTTTGGGACTCATGCCCGGACTTTCATCCACGGCACTATCCTGCCTGTCATAATCTGCAGGTTACGCAGCACCGGTGATTTTATCTCGGTACCAGACCACCTGCCGGCCGTCTCTGAAGTGGTCCGTTATCAGGAATATCTATGACCGTAGCTCCCATGAGGTTTCACAAGAATGCCCGGCACAAAACCGATACTCCTGGTTGCATCATGCCGGCTGCTCCCTGCAGTCATATCTCCCCCTTCTGGTGGATCGGCGGCAGTACGTCCTTCTGCCGCCTGCTTTTTTTGGAACCCCCGGAGTTGAACTCCAAACCCTGCTGTATGGTGATCGCTCTTAAATAAGTAAACGGGCGATAAATCAATGAGAAATATGGCTGGAACAACTATTCCTGAAAAACCGGAAGGTGCTGAAGAACTCGAGAAAAAAGGGATCAGCGAACTGGTCATGGCGCTTCATGAACATACGGATCCGCAGGTACGACAGTATGCAGCGTATCTCCTGGGACGGGCAAAGAACCCTCGGGCTATTCAGCCGCTGATCGAAGCCCTTGCGGATTTTGATAAATCCGTCCGTGAACAGGCAACGCTTGCCCTGTCTTCGATCGGCAAAGCGGCCATAGAACCGCTGGCCGAAGCCATGAACGAGCCCAAGTGGAAGACGCGGTACCGTGCTGCTGAAGCACTGGGAAAGATCGCTGACGAAAAAGCTGTCCAGCCGCTCATCCAGGGTCTCAAGGACAACCGCGACCATGTCCGCTATATGGCGGCAAAAGGGCTGCACAATTTTGGGGACTCCGGCGCTGTCGAACCCCTCATTATTCTCTTAAAGGATGAGAATGTGTATGTCCGGCTGATGGCGGTCCACGCCCTCGGCGTTCTCGGGGGAAAGAACGTGAAAGCTGCCCTGAACGAAGCGCTCGAATCCGAACAGGAAGAGAAAGTGAAAGCGGCCATGGCTGCTGCCCTGCAATAAGTCAGACCGCTCAACAGCGCTATCCCCTTTTTTACCCTCTGCTGTAAAGGTAGTTTTCTGGTATGACAAGGGAACCTGTCCAGGGACTTTTCCTGACAAAAAACTCCCGTTGTAACGTTATACGGATCCGGAAAAACGGTGTGTATGGCAGCGATGTACGGTTTGAGATCAAGGTACCGGAAGATATATGCAGGTTCATGCAGAAAAGGGGCGGATTTTTAAGAACGGTTCTTTCCCCCTCTTTCCTGCCTGCATACCATAAAACAAATAGGATACGAGATCCATACCCATTATCCAGTCCAGGAGGTTACTGAAAGCATGGATGGAAGTAAACTGTACTCATTACCGAAACTGCCCTATGACTACAAGGCACTTGCGCCGGCAATTTCCGAGGAGCAGCTGACCCTGCATCATACCAAGCATCACCAGGCCTACGTGACCGGGGCAAATGCAGTCCTCGAGAAGCTCGACAAAGCCCGGAAAGAGAATGCAGATCCCGACATGAAGGCAATGCTGAAGGAATTGTCATTCCATGTCGGGGGATACCGTCTCCATACGCTGTTCTGGGAGAACCTCGCACCCGCAGGAAAGGGTGGAGGGGGCATGCCGAACGGCGAACTTGCAAAGGCAATCGACGCCGAATATGGATCCTTTGCCCGGTTCAAAAAGGAGTTCTCACAGGCAGCATCCAGTACCGAAGGCTCCGGGTGGGCGGTGCTCACCTATGACATGAAGACAAACCGGCTTCTCATCATGCAGCTCGAGAAACATAACGTGAATCTCATCCCGGGATTCCGGATTCTCATGGCCCTCGATGTCTGGGAGCACGCGTATTACCTTGATTACAAGAACGACCGGGCAAAGTTCATCGAATCGTTCTTTACCATTGTCAACTGGGACGAGGTAAACAAGCGGCTGGTATCCCACCTGAAAAAGTAAAAAAATTTGCTCTGGAGAAATCATGTTACTTAACGCTCCAGGGGCTTCGCCCCGCCGCCTGGGCGCCCCCATTGCGATGACGCCGTATTACCTGTACACAGAAATGGAGAATTTTTCAGAGCAGGCAATGCAGAGTCATCACATGCGCCCCCGCCCCCAACGGGGGCAGGGCTGGCGCAAGGGGGGCGATCATAGCT
>JBAVWM010000403.1:0-1704 GCA_049697815.1 Methanoregula sp.
AGCAGGACACCGGGCAGCGCTTGCCCTGAAAGGAAAGGGGCTCGGGCACTGCATTTCCTCCAATGACCCGAAGAAGGAAGGTGTTGCCCCGCTCACGGTGAAGGAAGTCCGGCAGACGCAGGCAGACAAGAAGACCGCGGATATCTGCAACGAGTTCGTGAAGCAGTCCACGAAAATCCTTTTCGACCATCCCCTCAATGCAGAGCGGCAAAAAAAGGGCCTCAACCCGGCCAACATCGTCCTGATGCGGGGCGCGGGTGAGATGGGAGACTTTCCACCGTTTGAGAAAAAGTACGGCCTTTCCGGCAGCGTAATCTCGGCTGCGAGCCTTATTACCGGCATTGGTAACGCCCTGGGGCTGGAGCACATCCCGGTTGATGGTATTACCGGCTCGCAGGACAGCAATATCTCTGGTAAGATCGCGGCGGCACAGGAGGAACTCAAAAAGAAAGACTTCGTGCTTGTCAATATCAAGGGGGCCGACGAGTCCGGGCACGACGGGCTTGCGCTCCAGAAGAAAAATTTCATCGAGAAGATCGACACCGTGCTCGAACCGCTGCTGGCAGAGAAAGACTGCATTATCGTTATCTGCGCCGACCACTCGACGCCCTGTGTCATCAGGGACCACAGTGCAGATCCCGTGCCGGTCATCATTCGCGGCGACGGCGTGCGGATGGACGACGTGGTCCGGTACGATGAATACTCCTGTGCAAAGGGCGGGTTGAACCGGATACATGGCTGCGACCTGATGCCAATGGCGCTTGACCTTATCAATAAAGCGGACAAGTTCGGGGCATGATTTTTCGGGGAGATGCATGAAGGAGCGATCGGAAAAGAACTGGCACAACCACTGTCTCCTGCCTGACGGTACGGAGCTGCAGGAGCACAGCATCAAGACCGACCGGGACATTGTTATCGGCGAATTCTGCCGGATCGATTACGGGCTCCGTGGCGCTGACGTATATGTGGGCGAGTCCTCGAAGATCAGCGAGTACGTCTGGGCAAACGGGGACGCCCGCATCGGGAACTGGTGCGAGATCGGAAACGACGTGATCGCAAAGAAGGACGCCTACATCGGCGAGGGCGTCAGGATCAACGGCAAACTCTTAGTGAACGGGGCGCTCGATATCGGGGAGAAGGTCGAGATCGGGGAGGGGTTCGAGGCCAAGGGCACGATCGAGGTCAGGAACCCGATGCCGGTCTTCATGTTCATCATCATCTACTTAATGACGCTCCTCCGGATCAAGAACGAGAAGGAACTCGACCGGATCCTTGACGGGCTCATCACGGACGATGAGGATAATGCGGAGATTCCGCTCATGATCCCCGCCCGGTCGAAACTGAATATGAAACTCTTCGCTGTCCCCTCGACCATGAAGATCGGGCGGAAGTGCCGGCTCCATGGGAATATCCGGGCCGGTTCCATCGATGTCCAGCAGGATACGGTCATCTTCGGGAGCCTCCGGGCCAGGAACCGGATCCGTGTTGTCGACGGTGTCACCGTGCACGGGAACGTGGAAAGTGCAAGTACGGTCTATGTCAGGAAGGGTGCCCACATCCTTGGGGACGTGATCGCCCGGTCGATCGTGCTTCACGAGGACGCGAAAGTTGATGGCACGATCACCGCACCGCACGGCATGCGGATCGAGCGTGGCGCATGAACATTCCAGAAATTCTCGGAGTCGATGCCGTCCGGTTCGTGGA
>JBAVWM010000404.1:0-10414 GCA_049697815.1 Methanoregula sp.
CTTGGCAAGGTGTTTGGTGCCGACCGGCTCGTCCCGATCAGGAGTGCGCAGGTGAGCGGAGCCTCGTACAAGACCATCGGGGAGTTCGGCCTCCAGTGGCTCAACTCCCTTGATGCAAAGGCGGTCGTTCCTGCTGTCCTGAACCCCATCGGTATGCCTCGCGAGCGCTGGCAGGAGATGGGCGTGGATGCAGAGTTTGCTGCAAAACAGCAGGCAGTGGTAGCAGCCTACGAGCGGCTTGGGATTGCACTTGAGTGCACCTGTACACCATATTACCTGCACAAGACCTCGTTTGGCGACCACCTCGCCTGGTCGGAATCTTCTGCGGTCAGCTATGCAAATTCCGTTATCGGAGCCCGGACCAACCGCGAAGGCGGTCCGTCAGCCCTTGCCGCCGCACTGATCGGCAAGACACCCTGTTACGGGCTTCATCTCAGAAAGAACCGCAAGCCACAGGTTGTTATTGATGTGCAGATAGCGACCCGTGACTGGACTATTGCCGATTACGGCGCGCTCGGGTTCCATGCCGGGAAAGTGGTGGGGAACCGGATCCCGTACTTCACCGGCATCCGCCCGGAACGCGACCAGCTCAAGGCTCTCGGGGCTGCGATGGCCGCTACCGGGGCGGTGGCGCTCTACCACGTTGAAGATGTTACACCGGAAGCGCAGAAAAACCTGTCAGGCATCACGGGTCTTGAGAAGATCCCGGTTGAGCGCAAAGAGATCGCGAATATCTTCAAAGAGGTCCCGGTCGATGCCGTGGCTCTCGGCTGCCCGCACTGCTCGCCGGAAGAACTGGGCACTCTTGCCCGCCTCCTTGCCGGGAAGCGGGTGACAAAACCCCTGTATATCTTTGCATCGCAGGGTGTGATCCATGCCAACCGGAAGTCCGTGGAGGCAATCGAGAAGAGCGGGGCGAAGGTCTATGCTGACACCTGCATGGTGGTCTCGCCGGTCATGGAGCAATACGCAGCCATCATGGTCAACAGCGGCAAGGCGCTCGCGTACGTGCCGGATATGTGCGGGGGAGTAGCCCGGATCGGGACAACAGAAGAGTGTGTAATGATAGCAACGGAATAAACCTGCGAACTTTTCTATTGCAGGATATTTTTATTCATAGTATTCTGGAAATATCGGCTCTGGAGAAAATATTTTTTCATGAAATGATACACCGCTCCTGCCCCTGTGCTCGGGTGACCGGCCGGGGGCCGGCCCTGCCGGAAACCAGTCCCCCCGGTATGGTATGCCCCATGACTAAAGCAGGACCTGCCTCTCCTCACTGATATAAAAAAGGTGATTCCGGGAATCAGTCATACTCCCGGAACAGCGCCGGGTTCTGCCTTTGGATCCACCAGCGCCGGACGATAAAACCTCCGCCGGCCAGGATGAAGATCGCGGCAATGACAAGGACCACGTTCAGGAGCGGTGACGGGGCTGCCGGCTTTGTTGTGGCCGGCGGTGGTGCTGTGGTCTGCGTTGTAACCGGCGCCTGTGAAACAGCAGCCTGCACCGGTGCCTTTTCCTGCCTCTGACTGCTGAAAATCTCTGGTGTCTGCGTGACTGTCACCGGTGCCGCAGCAGCCGGCATTCCGGCAATGGCAAAGAGCGAGAAGCCCGGGCCCCGCGCCGAGAAGTAGAGCTCCCCGTCCTTCGTGAAGAGCAGGGTTGTCGGCAGGGCAACCCAGCCATTCGCGGTCTGGTGGTACAGCACGATGCTGCCGGAGTTGATGTGGTTCTCGTCAAGCCATGACTGCGGGACGGTGAAGTTGATCACGGTATTCGTTATCGTGGTGTACCGGACCGGAACAAGGTTGATATACTGGTACACGATCCCCGGCGGTGCTGTCTGGTTGGAACCCGGGCCGTTCTGTACGGTACCAGTGACGATAAGATCGGACAGTTGCGTTCCGGTGACAATTGCCTGCCATGCTTTTGAGTCCCCGCCGATGTTGACAGTAACGGTCATGGGCAGGATTGCGGACGACCCGTCATCGCCGCCATCCGATGTATCCGGGCCGGTATAAAACCCGGGGGCTCCAAATGTTTCTGTCGAAGTCACATGAACCGGATTGGAGGTCCCGGTGATCGCCGGGGTCGCGGTATCGGCAGCGGCGATGGTCTGGGTTCCGGCTGTTCTGAGTATTGCATGGAACGAACCTTTCCCGGCGGTGAGCGTTGCATCTGCCGGCCGGGTGGCCATACCATCACTGCTCGTGAAGTGTACGGTGCCGTTATATCCGGTCGCGGTATTGCTGTACGCATCAAGAGCCTCTACCGTGAAACTGAACGGCGAACCGGCTGTCACCGATGCCGGTGCATGGATCACAAAGTGGGTCGCAGCAGCCGGGTTCACTAAAATGTCACCCGAGGTACCGTTTATGGTGGAGGATACGGTATCCGTAGCAGTGATGTTCCGGGTTCCGGCTGTTACCAGTGTTGCACTGAACGGACCACCTGTCCCGGCGGTGAGTGTTGCATCTGCCGGTAAGGTTGCAGCAGGGTCAGTGCCGGTGAAGTGCACGGGGCCGGTGTAATCGCACGCTGTATAATCGTCAGCATCAAAAGCTGTTACGGTGAACGTGATGGGCGATCCAGCGGTTGTTGAAGGCGGAGCACCTGATACAATAATGTGCGTTGCCGGTCCACATACAACCGTGAGCGGGATCTGAACCGTCTCGCTATCCACGGTTGCGGAGATGATGACCGGACCCACATCTAGGGGCGTGAATACGGTCGTGTTCGCGCCGGAAGAACTCGTGCCGGTCTGCGGTAGGACACTGCCGGTGCCGCTCGTCACTGCATATTTAACCGGGATGCCGTCCGGGACAAAAATGCCTCCAACGCTGGTATCGGCATTGGCCGAGTTGTACGTCAGGTTCATCCGGATTTCAGAGGTGTGTGCCCGGGTGATGGATGACGGTGTTGCCGTGCCCCCGAGCACCAGCCACGGATTGTAATATAAGACAGCCAGGAATGACGAGGGAGTGGCGTTCGTCCCCCACCAGTTGTTTCTGGCATTGCCCACGGGGACGCTGACCACGTTGCCGACAAGGGAATTGCTGACGATCCGGTTGAAGTGGAGCGTTCCGCTGCCACTACTGATGGCCGAGCCGACTCCGTCGGATCCGCTGGTTCCGGCGGCTCCCGCAGAACACCCGGTGAAGGTGGAGGAGGTGACCGTAACGGTGGCGCTGGAGATGGCGCCCCCGCTTCCGCCGCTTCCCTTGTTTCCACCGGCTCCCGCAGAACACCCGGTGAAGGTGGAGGAGGTGACCGTGACCGCGCCGAGTGAGGAGATGGCGCCGCCGCTACCGCCGGCGTTGACCAATCCGCCGGTTCCGCCTTTACCCGCAGAACAATTCATGAAGGTGGAAGAGGTGACCGTGACCGTGCCGAATGAGGAGATGGCGCCGCCGCTACCGCCGAGATTGAAGCCGACACCTCCGGTTCCGCCGGCTCCCGCAGAACAATTCATGAAGGTGGAGGAGGTGACCACTACCGTGCTGATCGCGGAGATGGCACCCCCGCTACCGCCGGAATTTCCGCCGGCAAGGGTTCCGCCGCTACCGCCGGCTCCCGCAGAACAATTCGTGAATGTGGAGGAGGTGACCCTGATCACACCGGTTAAAGAGGTTGAATTGATGGCCCCGCCATTCTTACCTGGTTTTAACGTCCCGCTCGCCCCGTTCGCCGCCCGCCCGTTCGCCAGGGTCAGGTTGTCTATGGTGAGGGAGGAGGAAGCGCCCGTGATCATGAAGAGGGTCCCCGCGCTCCTTCCGTCAATGATCGTGTCTGCCGGACTATGGCCGTTCGCTGTATCAGCCTGGATGGTCAGGCTCTTACCAACGGTGATACCGTACTCGAAGTAGGTCCCTGGTTTCAGGATAATCGTATCGCCGCCAAGGGCGCCCGAAACACTGTTCTTGATTGCATTTGGGGTACTGTTATCGATGGTAATAATGTTTGCCGAGACCGGCGCCATGAGCGCCAGCACTATGATCAACAACCCTATAAGAACCAGACCGTACCGTTTTGTAACCAGATGAACCACCCCGTCATTCCCTTATCCGCCCGGGGCGGTGCATCCGTCATCAGGACATTTCGCTGAAGAAAGATCTGTGTCGTGCCTGCAGTCCCGGATTACTGAATAGTCTTTTAAGGGGGTTTATATATGTTGTGAAATGAATTGGGAGAAACACAGGGTAATGCCCCGGCATCTGTACGGGAGCCCCGGCCCACTTCCGCCATCTCCTCTCCCTCCCGCGTACCCTTGCGGGGATGATGAAGAATCCCTCACTCTGCCTCTAACTTTTAGGGAGGAGAGGAGTGCGTGATGTGGTTACAGATGCAATCGAATCCAAAAAATACCAAACCGCCCGTACGAGAAAAGTATTTAAGCCGGATTTGTAGATTTTCCACACAGGTGACGTATGCCCAATGTGACCGATGACGAACGGGGGAGAAGGATATTTCAGGTACACAAGGAGAGAGCGGTGGAGAGTGCTGTTGCGAAGATACGTCACAATCTGGGATCCGACTGGGCTCTATTCTCCCAACGGGACATCAAGACCCTTCACTACATCCTGGGGGAGGCGTGGGTTTCAATTGAGAGATCTGTCTGGGAACAATGTGCATTCACCCGGCTGAGCAGAAATGAGCTTGAAAATATTATCAGGATTGGAAATGAGGTAAAGAGTAAACACATGCGGGAAGAGACTGCGATCGATGAGATCTGCAGGATCCTGAAGGGATCAATATGCGGGTGAGGAACCAGAATACCAATCCCCCTTGGTGCTAAGAATGCGCCTTCTTTTTCTTGCGTTCGATAATCTTTTTCACTTTTTTCAACCGGAACAGGTCTTCCCGCTCCCGTTCATCAATGGTGTTCTCGATATATTTTGCCTGTTTTTTTAATTCCGGTATCAGCACCTGCTCCAGCGCATTCACTCGTCGCCGTGTCATCTGGATCTCCCCGCCGAGCCGCTTTAATGCAGTCTCTGTCTCTGCAAGACCGATGATCAGGTCCAGTTCCATCTCAAACTTTTCTGCGGCCTCATCAATCCTCCCGCTCACTCCTATGATACTGTATCCCCTCTCAAGAGTGCTTTTTGCAATCCTCTTCTTCTCGATCACCGGAACAGGGACACCCATGATATTTTTTCCCTTTATATCAAGTAACAGCCCTTTCCGTGTTGCAAACGAGGCTGACTTTAAGGTTACAGAATCGTCAACGGCAAGAGCGGTGAGGAGGGAACGTTGTGCCAGATCAGCAACAATCTCCAGGTCTTCCCGCGATTTTGAGACAGATTCCAGGATATGGAAAAATTCCTGGATCAGGGCATCCATCTTCTGACGCAGAAGATCCCGCCCTTGCTCTGCAAGCTTTATCTGTGCGTTTTTCTTGATGAGCTCCATTCTTGTGGGATTTACCTGCTCCATTGCCTATCCCTTTCTGTATGCCGGATGATACTTCCTGATATATTCCAGTTTTATCCGTTTCAGTTCCTCTTCCGGAAGCATGGACATAAGGTCCCAGCCAATTTCCAGGGTCCTTTCAAGGCTCCGGTCCTCGTCCCCCTGCGTGATAAACTTCTTCTCGAACTCATCTGCAAATTTCAGGTACTTCTTGTCCAGTTCAGTCAGCGCCTCCTCGCCAACGATCGCAACCAGCCTCCGGAGGTCTCTGCCATAGGCATAGGAAGCATAGAGCTGATCAGCAACGTTCCGGTGGTCCTCGCGTGTTTTTCCCGGGCCGATGCCGAGGTTCATGAGCCGTGAGAGGCAGGGCAGGATATCGATGGGGGGGTCTGCCCCCCTCCTGTACAGATCCCGCGAGAGCACGATCTGCCCTTCCGTGATATAACCGGTGAGATCCGGCACCGGGTGGGTGATATCGTCGTCAGGCATGGTAAGGATGGGAAGTTGGGTAATCGATCCTGTCTTCCCTTTAATCCTTCCTGCTCGTTCATAGATCGTTGCAAGATCCGTATACATGTACCCGGGATATCCTCTCCTGCCGGGAACCTCCTCCCTTGCCGTGGAAATCTCCCGTAATGCCTCACAGTAGTTGATCATGTCTGTCAGGATAACAAGGACGTGGAGGTTGTGGGTGAAGGCTAGGTATTCTGCAACCGTCAGGGCACACCGTGGGGTGGCAAGCCTCTCGATGGTCGGGTCATCTGCAAGGTTCATGAAAAAGACCACGCGTTCAAGGGCACCGGTCCGTTCAAAATCATTCATGAAGTATGATGCCTCCTTATAGGTGATCCCCATGGCAACAAAGACCACTGCAAAGTTCTCCCCCTCCCCCCGCACTTTTGCCTGGCGGGCGATCTGGGCGGCCAGCTTGTTTGCGGGCAGACCGGAACCGGTGAATATCGGGAGTTTCTGACCCCTCACAAGGGTGTTTAAGGCATCGATGGCGGACACGCCGGTCTGGATGAAGTCGGCAGGTTTATCCCGGGCATACGGGTTGATCGGCATCCCGTTGATATCCAGGCTGGCTTCCTGGATGACTTCGGGGCCCCCGTCACGGGGTTTTCCCACCCCGTTGAAGATTCTCCCGAGCATGTCGATGGAGACATCCACTTTTGGCGGTTCTCCGGTGAACCTCACCCGCGTCTCCAGGTTGTCGATCCCGCTGGTGCCCTCAAAGACCTGCACGACCGCGAGATCCTTTGAGACATCGAGTACCTGCCCGGTCCTCTCCTCCCCTCCGGGAAGGGTGATCCGTGCGATCTCCCCGTAGGTTACACCCTTGACCGCCTGGACAAAGATCAAGGGGCCCGAGACATAGCTGATCGTCTTACACTCTTTTGTCAGCAGGCGGATCGGTTTCATCTCTCCACCTCCATGGCTGCAACTTTTTTATCAATATCGTTGATAAGGCTCCTGATCTTCTCCACATCTCCCAGTTCCTTCATTCTCCCGATATCGGCCTTCACCGGCAGTTTCAGGATTTTATTCAGGGCAATCCCCTTATTCATTGCGTCGCTGATCCGGTCATAGAATGTGAGGATAACCTTGAGCATCCAGTACTGCTTATCGAGCGGGCAGAAGGAGTCGATCTCGTGGTAGGCACTCTGCTGCAGGAAATCCTCCCTGATCATCCTCGTCACTTCCAGAATTGCCTTCTCGCTTTCGGGCAGGGCATCGGGTCCGACAAGCTGGACGATCTCCTGGAGTTCAACCTCTTTTTGCAGGAGATACATGGTCTTGTCCCGCATCTCTTTCCAGTCCAAAAACCCGCTCGTCACAAACCACTCCTGGATGCTGTCCAGGTAGAGAGAGTAACTTTTTATCCAGTTCACCGAGGGGAAATGCCGCCGGTAGGCCAGGTTCGTATCCAGCGCCCAGAAGGTTCCTGCAATCCGCAACGTGTTCTGGGTGATAGGTTCTGAGAAATCTCCGCCCGGGGGTGATACGGCCCCGACGATCGTTACGGACCCAAAACGCCCGCCAGCTCCGAGACAGGCAACTCTTCCTGCCCGTTCATAGAATGCTGCAAGTCTCGTTGCAAGGTAAGCGGGGTACCCTTCCTCACCGGGCATCTCTTCCAGTCTGCCCGAGACTTCGCGTAATGCCTCTCCCCACCGTGAGGTGGAGTCGGCCATCAGGGCCACGTCGTACCCCATGTCCCGGTAGTACTCTGCCATCGTGATTCCCGTATAGATCGAGGCCTCCCGTGCAGCGACCGGCATATTTGAGGTGTTTGCGATGAGAATTGTCCTCTGCATCAGGGGCATTTTTGTCCGGGGATCCACAAGTTCCGGAAATTCGGAGAGGACATCGGTCATCTCATTTCCCCGCTCCCCGCAGCCGATATACACGACGATCTGCGTGTCCGACCATTTTGCAAGGGTCTGTTCCGCAACCGTCTTTCCCGTGCCAAAACCGCCGGGGATCATGGCAGTCCCGCCTTTTGCCACCGGGAACATGAAATCAAAAATCCTCTGACCGGTGACAAGGAGCAACCGCGGGTCCTGTTTTGTCTTATAGGGTCTTCCCCGTCTCACGGGCCATTTCTGCATCATCGTGATGGGAGTATTATCCTCAAGGATACAGACCGGGTCCCCGACCGTGAATGAACCGCTGCTTATTTCCCTGATCGTTCCTGAAACCGAGGTGGGAACCAGGATCCTGTGCTCGATGTGGTACTCCATCACAGTACCTACTATATCCCCTCCAGAGACAGGGTCTCCCTTTCTGGCAGTTGCGGTAAAATCCCACTTCTTTTCCCTGTCAATGCCCGGTACAGAAATGCCCCGCGAGATAAAACTGCCACTCTTTTCGACCAGTTTTTCCAGAGGCCTCTGAATGCCGTCATATATCGAGGAGAGCAGCCCGGGACCCAGTTCCACGGAAAGCGGCGTTCCCGTGTTCAACACTTTTTCACCGATCTTTAATCCCGAAGTGTCCTCATATACCTGTACGACCGCCGTTTCCCCGTCCAGGCGTATGATCTCACCGTTTAACTCCTCAGCACCAACCTTCACCACATCGTACATTTTCGATCCTTTCATATGATCTGATAGGACCACCGGACCGGAAATCCTTGAAATAAATCCCGCAATCATGACCCCTATCTCCTGATAACGATGTTATACCCGATCGCCCTCTGAAGCAGCCGTTCGACGTAACTTGTTCTGCTGATGCCCTTCTGTCGGGAGGGAATGGGAATGATGATCGGCCTGTACGTTTTGTCGATCTTTTCCAGCAGTTTATCGTCAAGCACGGACATCAGATCCTGACTGATGGCAATGATTCCCGTGTCATCCTGGTAAATCAGCGGAGGAATAATCTTTTTTGCCTCATCCAGACTTGATGCCTCGAGCACATCTACGCCTGCCAGCCGGAATCCCGGAGCCGAATCCGGATCAGTGACGACGATAAACTTATACATAGATCAGCTCCTCCCGCAGTTCCTTTTCGGGAACGTCAGCGGTCTTGCACCGTGCAATGATCCTGATATTGGTAATCTCGTTATATTTTGCCCAGATGTACCCAATCGGGATGGCGATACTCAGGGGATCGCCAAGGAACATGCGTATCCCCCGTTTTATCAGATATTTTTCGAGGTCTTTTTCGAATACCGATATCTTTTGTGCCTTTAGGACCTCCTCAGGTACTTTGGAGAGAAACGCATAGGGCGATGTCTCGAGGAGTTTGATTGCCCCTGCAAACGTCCCGGCCCTCACCATTGTGAGCAGCTTCTCTTTATCGTGGGACTTTCCTTCATCGATCAGGTACCTTTTTGCCTCCTCAACCTCGTTTTTATCCCGTATCATCCTGAAGACGTTCTTGATATTGGTCACATCGATCTCCGTCATGATCATTTCCCGGACGAGGCCGTCGTCATAACTTCCACCCTTCACCGCATTCAGGGCATTCTGGTAATAAAACCGGTCAATGGCGTACTCAAGGATGGCCAGATCCCTCTTCTCGGCATATTCCTTAAAGTTCCGGGTCAATGGCTTTGCGTAGCTGATCCCCCACGTTGCGAGCAGGTCAATCACTGCCTTGACATCAGGTTGTTTGACCAGCTCGATCATCGTGGTGTCATCCAGCTCCCCGGCCGGGATAAGGCACTCGAGGATTTCTGCCGATGGAATATGGATGTTCTTTCCCCGGAGGATTGTCTTGATATTCTGGACATCCCACTTGCCGAGCAGGATTTTTATGTACGTCCCGGACTCATCTCCTTTCATGAAACCAAAAATTTTCCGGAATGAATTGGTGAAATCCTTCCGGAGAGCAACCTCGATACACATGATCCCGGAATACTGGATACTTGCTTTTTCGATCTCCTCTTTGTACGCCGTGGTTCCCAGTTCAGTAATGAGGGACTCGATATCTGGTTTGTGAATCAGGGTTTCAAACACCGCGGTGTCGAGCAGGCGGCTCTTCATGCCTTTTATCCGGGCATTTACATATTCACAATCCACCCTTACCACCGTAGAGTGTAGTATATACTTCCCGTTTTAACAGCACCTTTGCCCTCTCAAACCTCGACTCAATCGTGTTGAATATGATGAATCTTCCGTCCTTTGTGCCCGCATTCAGACCACCTGCACAGGTCATATCCGTAACGATCTCGCAGGTTAATTTGAGTTCCGACAGCAGTTTTTTACAGAGGGCCTCATCCCTTTTATCGACATGGAGCTGGATTTCTTCCCCCTCCAGTTCCCGTATAGTCTCGTTCAGGAGTTTCCTGAAAAAATTCTCGTAATCTGCCTTCTCACGTACCGATGAGAGTTTTTTTTGGGCTTCCGTAAAAGCTTTTACAAACACCGCCTCTTTTGCCTGGATCAGGTTCATCCGGGTTTTCTCATGGATTTTTCCCAGAGATTTTCGCCTCTCGCTGTCCACCGTTTTTTTGACCGTGTCCAGGTGCTTTTTTTTAATAATCTCATCC
>JBAVWM010000405.1:0-2114 GCA_049697815.1 Methanoregula sp.
ATGCCGGCAACAGCCGCGGACCGTGGTGTTTTGAGCGACCGCCGGGTTAAGGAACCTTGTGTTTCAGTCATAACCTTGTCCTTGCATTTTATCTGTCAGTAGTGACCGGGAGCCCGATCCGGACTGCGGATCCTCATCGATCAAGACGCCAGCCAGGCTTTCTGCATGGATGAGGCATACAGGAAAAGCCGTTTTCCCGCATGCCTCAGGCGATTCCGTGTCCTGGCATATCACATTGACCACCTTCGGCAGGTACGGCAGGACACGATTATGATTGCTGCTGGGATTTGAAAGCTGGACATGATAGAGAGTACCTGTAATCTTATAACAATTCTACCTGAACGAGTAATAAAGTGTAATCTACGCGTGGTAATCAAATATGATCGATACATTAATCCCAAGATAAAATTTCTCTGTACTCCGTAAGGTGCTCTTTTAGACCGTGGCAAGAGGCATTATTTTATTTCGCTATGCCTATTTCATACTATGGACCAAAAAGTGTTAACAGGGATCCTTGCTGGCATTATTTGTATCCTCTTCATTATCTGTGCAGCATGCGCCTCCCTGAAAGAGGAAACACCGGTTCCTACACTACAAACTACGGCACCTGCCGAAACACCAACAGGCGCTCCAGTCCCGGTCACTATACTTCCTGTCAGCGCTACGATCACTGCAGCTGAATCCAATGGTACCCCTATGGATAAGGATGGAACCCTGGCCCGTGATGCTGCATTCGATCTTTTGTTTGCGAAATCTGCAGATGAAATCACGAATAAAACAGACCTGGTTATTTTCGAGATGTCCCAGTCCGGAACCCTTACGCAGCTGGGATACTCTCCTGTAAGATTATATCTGGCAGCAGAAGATCTTGGATATACAACAGAAAATTACTATAATGTGATGCTGAATACGAGGGCAAACACCCCGGAAAATGAGGTAAAAAGAATAGAATACATTCAGTTCCTGTACATAGCCAAAAATGCCGCCTATCATATAGCAGATGCTGCATCAGCAGAAAGTTCCGGTAATTATGAGAACGCACAGGCAATGGCGAATGCAGCAATACTCGATCTCCGGCCAATCAAGGTAAATCCGAATTTACCGCCGCTCACTAGCTTCAACAGGCTTCTTACCTATCTGTATGACTATACGGGACAAATGAACGAAAAAATAGCTCTCCAGCAAAGCCAGCAAACAAACAAGATACCCCAGAGAGGGGGATTTTCTCCCAGCTTGCCAGAAATTCCCAGGAGGCCTTCTTAATAATTTACCATTATTATACGTTTTGAGGATGATGTTTTCTGAAAGGTTCCAATTCGTATATTTTGGGGAACCGAATACCGATCTGGTTGTACCGTGAAAATTCACGAAAAAAAAGAGAATTTACCCTTATTATAGTTCTTTTTATGCTTCTCGGATTTGATCACGATCTACTGGGGAATCCCGAATGCCTGTTTTGTACCAGGTAACAGGCAGTATATCAATACCAATCCGGATATAATGATGATCGGAGCCATGGCCTCCCAGGATGAACCTCCCAGAACGCAGATAATTCCGTAAATGAGATCAAACACTGCAATCAACACCATAAACATCCATCCCTGCGGATGGACTGCCATAAGGGCCCCGAATACTCCAAGCCATATGAAGGCCAGCAGGCCCCAGAAAAAGGCCCCGATAAGGCTGAACTGGTAAAATGCAACTGGTCCAAGATAGGTGGGAAGCAGATGCAACATCTGTAACGTATAGATCAACGCGTTAACCGCACCGAGAATAGCCAGAAAGGCCAGAATTGTAACACCAATAGGTCGTTCTTTTGCCATAAACAATCACTCTTTTTTGCACGATAACTACGAGTGGGAACTATAAATACGTGCTGTGACGTCGGAATTTCACAAAATTCAATACGAAGAGAAATACTTCGATTTCACGGGCTTTGCCGGAAATTCTTGAACGGTTAAAAAGGATTGTGTAAGAATATCAACCAAGGATCTTCTTCTTGGCAGCAGAAAACTCTTCGTCTGTCAGCACGCCCGATTTGTGCAGATCCGCCAGTTTTTGCAGCTCGGCGGTGACATCCTTGGCGGGTGCTGCTGCTGGTGCCACGGGTGCTG
>JBAVWM010000406.1:0-4478 GCA_049697815.1 Methanoregula sp.
CTCCTTGCCGTGTCCCAAACCACATCCTTTCCTGCTCTCGGTCTTCGTACCATTACTCTATACGACCTCATTCATTCCCGCCGGGATCGTTTTAGTAATTCCGGCCCGGTTCCGCATTTTTCTAAAATTATGACCTCTAAAATCCGGGGGGTGGGGGAAATGAGGTACGACCGGGCTCGTAGCAGGCTTTGATGTACCAGAATTCCCACAGGGTTTTTGACCGTGAAAGCCGCTCGATCTGACGATACCATCCGGCCTGGTCTTCAGTAAGATTACTCTTTTAAAAGCAGGATTTCCCATGAACATTGAATGAAACAGATGTGATATATGGATTGTTCTACCATCTCAATTATGTGCGATGAACGCCGCCGCACCTCAATGGGGCGCCCCCGCGGCGGATCAGTGACCATAAGCTCATGTGAAAAAATCGCCCTGCCCAGTGTGCCGTACAGAGGCCCTGAGGCGGGGAGACCTCATAACATTACCTTATTTTTATCATTTTCATGGTTCAGGTGCAAAGCACTTTGCTCATGTGCGTTTCTCCAGAGCAGATTTTTGAAATAAAGAGTAAGATTTATTCCATCAGTTTTTTCCGGACTCTTTTCATCTGTTCGAAAGTTTGTGCATGTGTAATGTTTACAGGTTTTTTTTGTAAAAACTATTTTATATCAGATGCAGGATCAGAATAGATTATTATGACATCATCAGAGAGTCATGGAAAATTCGTATCAGGAGTTATCGTACCCGGTATCATGCTGGTGCTGGTCCTGCTCGCCAGTGGCTGTACCCAGCAGGCTGCATCTCCCGTAGCTACGACCCCTCCGACAGAAGCAGGAACTGTTATACCGACAGCAATCTCAACACCTGCACGTTCGACCCCGGGACCTACGCAGACCTTGAAAGAGGAGTGGAGTATCGAGATCCAGGTCGAGAGCAATGGGTATGCCCCGGACCCGAAAATAGTCACCACGGTGCGGGGCGGCAACGGACTCAACTTTATCCAGCAGATTGACGTCAGGGTCACAAGGTCAGACGGTATCGTAGAAAACGGGATTATTCCCAAGCCGCTGAAAGTTGGCGATTTCGTTGCGTTGAACGGCACCGATAAACCAGGGAACTACGGTGACCGGGCAGAGGTCTGGGCAACGGATCCCACGGGAGAAAAGGTTAAGATCTTCGACGACTACGTGCCGTTCCGGACGTACAACTAAATCTTTTTCTTCTCTCCTGCGTTACCTAACCTTCGCCAACCGCCGGGCTTAACAGTTTTTGACGGATGTGACATCCGCCAGTAGAGGCGCGAACACCGGGTTAATAGCAAAAAGAATTAAAAGAGGGTCTTAACCCAGGAGTTTCTTCTTGGCAGCGGCAAACTCCTCGTCCGTCAGCACGCCGGATGTATGGAGTTCAGCAAGTTTTTGCAGCTGTGCAGTGACATCTGTCGTGGCTGGCGTGGCGACTGGTGCTGCCTGTACAGCCTGCTGCTGGGCCTGAGCTGCCCCCTCCTGCTTTGCCTGTTCTACCGCTGCCTGCTGCTGGGCCTGGGCCTGGGCCTGCTGCTGGGCCTGCGCCTGTCCCATCTTCATCCCTGCCACAAGCATGAGTCCTCTTCCTCTCATATCAGACACCACCTTTTGCAACTAATTTCTGCTCCACGCTTCTTATCACTTCTGAAGGGATACGACCCTGCGTGAACAACTCCGCACCAGCATTGAGAAGAGCTTCTTTGAAACGAATCGCCCAGGTGTTCTCGAATAAAAGAATGGCGGCCGAGCTGTTCGAGGGCAATTCTGCTGCAATTGCATCAATATCATCGATCGAGAACCATTCTGCATCGCTGATTACCTTGGCAAATGCGCTGAAGGCATCTCCTGTTTTATCTCCCATATCCTTTGCTTCCGTGACGAATACCTCTCCTTTTGCATCCCTTATAACGAACACCAGATCGATAACCCGGATAATGCCATTTCGTTCAAGGCTGGCAAGCTCAGGAGCAATCTCACCACGGAACTTGTTCCCCGGAAACTTTACTACAAGATAGTCCACCGGGCCCATGATTTTACCGGCCTTTGGGGAGCCTTTTTGCGTTGTACTGGTTTTTTTTGTCATACTTCACCCACATATTGCCTCTCTGCTATAAGAGCCTGCATAATTCTTGCACACGTTATCATTAATAAACATTGCTCACGCACTTTTCATTTAAAATGAGAGAATTGCAAAAGACGAAAAGAACCCGGATATTGTTTCGTTGCCGGTGATTTATACACCTGCTGCGTTATTTTCCTATCGATTCACCGGTCCTGAAAAATACAGACATACGCAGGAATGATCACTCGAGTCCGCGAAAACCGGACACCGCCTTTCACTTCGCTCAAAAAAAGGAGGGTTAAAGTATTCCAAAAAACACCATTCCGCCCAGTATGACAAATATTACCAGAATAATGACAGCTACCTTGGTCTGGCATTTATGACAGATTCCGGACGGTGTTGGCTTTTCAGGGAATGCAAACTTTTCTTTGCACAGATGACATGCCACGCCTTGTTTTGTATCAGTATCTTTTTTTGAATCATGGTGTTTGGAACTCATGAATATCTCTTAACAAACAAAAGGATATTAAAATATCTTAATTTTCGGCAACGGAGTGCACGTTTATCCGGATGTCCGGAAGAGCCTCCACGCGTTGAGCGGTGATCGGGCTATAATTGTACGCGAATTGTTCATGCATCGTGATCGAACAGTTGAACCTTCTCTCTCCTGACTCCGGTGCATTCAATTTTTCAAATTTTCCTATCGTCTTATACAGGATGTTCCCTGTGCACGATACCGGATGAACCAGAGGGAAAAAAAGGGAAAAAATCATTCTTTTCATGAAAGCAGAGTGAAGATAAAGGATCCTTTAATAAACATAAAAAACGAGTTCACATTATCATGAAGAAGATAGTTCTTGTAGCGCTTATCATCGCGATTGCGATGATCGGATTTGTATCAGCAGAGGATGCTGTTGTGTCGAACCCGATTGGCGGGGATGAGGGATATTATGACGTCACGTCAAGTCCCAGCGGTGCGGCTGTCACTGCTGATGGCACATCGGTTGGGGTAACACCGACAACGGTCACGGTCTACGTGACGGGTACTCCCGGACATACCATCAACGTCAATAAAGAGGGTTATCAACCCTGGAGCCAGTACTATGCCGGAAATCCGGCAGCAGGACAACACATTGCAGTCCATGCAACGCTTATTGCAATGCCGACAACTACTCCTACTCCCGGCAGCGAGAAAGGATACTACCAGGTCAGTTCAAATCCGAGCGGGGGAAGTGTGATGTTCGATGGGACGAACTATGGACTGACCCCGGTTACCATTACCGTAAGCACTACCGGGACTCCCGGCCACACCATCACCGTCTCGAAATCCGGCTACGAGACGTGGAGCCAGTACTATTCTGGCAATCCTAGCGCCAACCAGTATATCAACGTTGTTGCCAACCTCAATCCGGTTGCCCAGACGGGTAGTATCTCCGTGACTTCCGATCCCTCAGGTGCCTCCGCGGTCCTCGATAGCGGATATGACCAGCTCACTACCCCCGGGACGTTTTCAGATGTCAGCACAGGATGGCACACTGTTCAGGTGTCAAAGTCCGGGTACCAGCCCTACTCGACCAGCATCGAAGTAAAATCGGGTCAGACAAGTAACGTGTATGCTACGCTTTCGGCAAGCAAACAGATCGGGTCAATCTCTATCTCTTCAACTCCGGTTGGGGCCAGTATATATGTGGACACCATCTACGAGGGGCTCACCAACCAGATCGTCAGCAACCTTGCAACCGGTCCTCACACGGTGACCCTGAAGAAATCCGGGTACAAGGATTTCACACAATCGATGACCGTGAATGCTGGTCAGACCGTGTACATGTCTGCTGCCCTCACCCCGCTCTCGAACCCGGCCACCGGTGATCTTGACGTCACCTCCTCACCCTCCGGTGCCTCTGTCTATCTCAATAGTGAATACAAGGGTGAAACACGCACATCCGGCCCACTGTACATCACCGGATTATCCCCAGGCACGTATACCACTGTCATAAAAAAATCGGGATACAAGGATTACACAACAACTGTAACGATCGTGGCAGGGACAACCGCACAGGTATCGGCAGTTCTCCAGCCTGCATCATCGACATCTACAACGGCAAGCGCAGATATCTTTTCCGACCCAAGCGGGGCTGATGTCTACATCAACAATGCCTATAAAGGTATTACTCCATTATCCATGGATAATGTACCTGTAGATACGACAAAAACCTATACGATTGAAATCCGGATGCAGGGCTATCAACCCTATACCGCCTCAGGCTCGATTAGCCCCGGGCAGAATATCGTCATCAATGCTGCCCTCACTCCCCTTGTCCAGCCAACAGCCACGAAATCCCCACTCTCCGTTGTGCCCGTTGTCGCGGCTCTCTCTCTCATTGGTTTAC
>JBAVWM010000407.1:0-2790 GCA_049697815.1 Methanoregula sp.
GCTCAATGGTCGGGCAGGGCCAGTGGACGGAATCGGGCTTCTCCATCTTTTCATACGTGACGCCGAACTGGCCCGGGGTCACTGCCCGCATGTCGTCCAAGACATCCTTGGCACTCTTCCAGTCAAAGCCCTTGAGGCCCATCTTCTTCGCGAGCAGGGCGATGATCTCCCAGTCGTACTTCGACTGGCCGGGGCCGTCAACGGCCTTCCGGACACGGTTGACGCGGCGCTCGCCGCTGGTGAATGTGCCGTCCTTTTCGGCAAAGCAGGTGCCGGGCAGGACCACGTCCGCATAATCGCAGCTTTCGTTCCAGAAGATATCCTGCATAACGCAGAAATCGAGCTTCTCCAGCTGCCGCTTGACATGGTTCGAGTCAGGATACGATACTACCGGGTTCAGGCCCATGAAATACATAGCCTTTACCGGGTCGCCGGCCTGGTTGATCTGTTCAGTCAGGGTCACGCCGTACCAGTCGGGCAGCGAACCTTCCTTCATGCCCCATAATTTCTCCATCTTAGCACGGTTCTCGGGGACTGCGACAGCCTGGTAGCCGGAGAAGACGTTCGGGTATGCACCCATGTCGCAGGCGCCCTGCACGTTGTTCTGGCCACGGAGCGGATTGACACCGACACCCGGGCGTCCGATGTTGCCGGTGAGCAGCGAGAGGTTTCCCATCGAACGGACGTTGTCGGTACCGGTGGTGAGCTCGGTGATGCCGAGGCAGTAGATGATGACCGCGTTCTTTGCAGTCGCATACTGGTGGGCAAACTCCTTGACCGTCTCTTGCGGGACACCGTGGATCTTCGTGGCGTCAGCATAATTCTCGACCGTCTTCTTGAGATCCTCGAAACCTTTTGTGCGCTCCGCGATGAACGCCTTGTCCTCGAGGCCTTCCTTGATGATATAGTACATCATGTTGTTGGCGAGGGCAATGTGGGTCGACGGGTTGAACCGGATCCACTTGTCGGCAAGCCTTGCCGTTGCACTGAACCGCGGGTCAACCACGACAACCGGGATGCCCTTCTTTTTGGCCTGCATAACGCGCCGGCCGGCGAGCGGGTGGGCCTCGACTGCATTGGAGCCCCACATGACGATCAGGTCGGAGTTCAGGACATCTTCGAATGGGTTGGTCGCTGCACCAGACCCGAACGAGAGCGAGAGCCCTGCGACGGAAGGTCCGTGACAGATACGGGCGCAGTTGTCAACATTGTTGGTCTGGAAGCCGACACGTGCTAACTTTTGCAGCGCGTAGCAGTCCTCGTTGACGGTACGGCACGAGGTCTGAAAGCCGAGGGCCTTTGGACCGTTCTTATCGAAGATCTCCTTGAACTTCTTTGCAATCAGGTCAATCGCTTCTTCCCACGAAGCATCCACGAACTTGCCGTTCTTCTTGATCTTCGGCGTTGTCAACCGGTCGGGGCTCCCGACATGTTCCCAGCAGGTCATTCCCTTAGGACAGAGCTTGCCTTCGTTGATCGGGGACCGCTTGTAGGGTTCGACTCCTACAAGTTTTCCGTCGCTGACCACGAGGTTGAGCCCACAGCCGACCCCGCAATACGGGCAGGTTGTGGGTACATATTTAAGAGTAGTACTATCAGCCATTTACAATCACACCACTTCACAGGCTGACATGACAGGAAAACTGTCGCGATGCCTGTGTACACACACTAAATTTTGTCGTATGCAAAATTGGTTAAACAATTTTGCTTGATTTTAACTTTTGTAAACACAATATTTATACATTCTGAAAAAACTCTCATAATTGGTGAATATCTGGGGGTTATCGGAATTCCGGATACCTTTCAACAAAAAAGACTGCTTATCATTTTATTTCCGGAAGGGCTTCCGCGCAGAATACCGCAACGGGAGAGGGGTGGATTTTTGTGAGATTACGTCCCCTGCCCTCTATAGTAACCGGTATTGTGCAGAGCTCTCTTCGGGTATGTGACCGGACAGAGTATCGGACCCAGGGAACGTGCAGGTTCTGCGGGGGAACCCTATCCGGTTACGACACGCGGTTGAAACGGTTTGCAATCCTCTGTAACGATGATGGCGACGAGCGGATCGATGTGATCCTCCACCGGGCATACTGCCGGGCATGCGGGCGGATCTGGATGCCCGAAGAACCCTTCTATCCCGGGACCCGGGCAGGATCACCGGTCGTTGATCTCTGTCGGGCACTCTTTGAAACAATGCCCTGCGGACGGGTGGCCATCCGACTCAGCCAGATGGGGGTCAGGGTCGACCGCTGGACCGTCCATTCTTACTGTAACGCGCCTTTTACCCCACCCCCGACGATCCCCGTATTCGGCATGAATATTCCCATTTCGATCATTTCCCTCTCATCGCTTGCCGAATCGAAGGACCATGCCGGTCACACCAGTGGCGAGGATGTGCTTGCCGCATGTTTTTATCCCTCCCGTGACAGACCACGTTCCTGATTATTCCCTAACGATATCTCCCTGTGATGAAAGTGGGTTGTTATATGATTCAACGAGCTGCGTTCAGCGCAACGCATTACTTTTCATAAAATGTTTATCAGATGATTTTCCAACATACTACTCATGCAAGCAGGTCATCATGAAGGGTTTACAGAAGCGCTGACAACCAGCATGAAGGAGTGCGGGATCCCCCCGGCGCTCATGCAGCAGATACTCCGGTTGTCAGAATTCCATACCTACCCGGCACCGGGTGTCCTGATCGGGGCATTCATGGTTGACTATGCACTAAAACTGCTCGGTGTTACTCCCGACCAGAAACTCTATGGTGTCTGCGAAACCCCCAAGTGC
>JBAVWM010000408.1:0-3041 GCA_049697815.1 Methanoregula sp.
TGCCTGTCGCGACAAATGCCAAAAGAAACGCCAGGCCGGTATATCTCCTGCAATATCAACACAGATCCGCGCCCCGCGGTTCTGTGGGCATTTCCCTGCGCCGATAGGAATATCGGGGCACACGAAAAAGAAGGCCGGTTTCGAGATAATCAACGAGAACAGGATCATCTTTTTCTCGAATACAAGACTATGGGGAAATACGGGCAACCAGGCGGCAAAAGAGATTAAAAATATTTGATGGAGCACGGCTTAAAAAACCCCGGGATAACCTTTTCACCGGTACAAGGTTATCAGAGAGAACAAAGGGCATGAAATGACGCTGATTATCAGGGAAATTCAGGCAAAAACCATTCTTTCAAAATCGAAGGTGTATCCCTGGGTCATCAATCCCTACACCGGTTGCCAGCACGGGTGCTCCTACTGCTATGCACGCTTTATGAAAAGGGTAACCGGGCACCGGGAACCCTGGGGCGATTTTGTCGACGTCAAGATCAATGCCCCGGATTTGCTCCGCGTGGAAATCCGTAAGAGAAAACGGGGGAGAGTCTGGCTCAGCGGCGTGTGCGACCCGTACCAGCCTCTGGAGGCAACATACCAGCTGACCCGGCAATGTCTGGAAGTACTGGTTCAGCATTCCTGGCCGGTCATCATCCAGACACGTTCTCCTTTGGTTCTGCGTGACATGGATATCATGAAGGATGCCCAGGAGCTTGAGGTCGGTCTTTCTGTCACCACGGCGGACGATAGTATCAGGAAATTATTCGAACCCGAGGCACCCCCGATAAACGACAGGATCGGGGCGCTGGATGAATTGCACAAAGCCGGTATCAGGACATATGCCATGATCGCCCCGCTGCTCCCGGGAGCGGAAGGGCTTGCGGAACTGCTGAAAGGAAAGATTGACTATGTACTGGTTGACCGCATGAACTATCACTATGCCGACTGGGCGTACCGAAAATATGGTATGGAGGACACGCTCACGGACGATTTCTTTGAGCGGACCCGGCAGAAACTTGCCTCCCTTTGAGGTACATGAAGGATGGAGCATGAGGAAAACAATACAGCGAATAGGGTGGATTCATGATCAGGAAGCACATCCCGGGCGGAGTAATGGGGACGTACTCTTGTACCGAACAATTGCGGGCGGACTTATGACGGGCGTATATTTTTCTATGCTGCATACCAGCAGAAGACAGCGGAGACAACCGGACCCGGTCGATCGTCCGCCGGTACAAAGACGTTTTTCTTTTTTCTCCTGATACAAGGACCGGTAAGGGGACGAAACCGGTACCCGGTTTACTCTTCTTGCCATCTCTTCAGCATTGGCAGTATGTTCTCACCCATTTGTCTTGCCACATCTTCCGGCATACCCATCTGGACCCCCAATTTCACATTCTTCTCTATTTTCTCTTTCAGGGTTATGCCTTCATCCAGAAATGTGCCTTCCTGAAAGCAGTGAAAACAATAGTCTTCGCTTTTGCTGCCATCTTTTTTTGTTCCAAAATCTTCATCGTTCTCAAGGGGCATACCGCAACTCTGGCACACGGATCCTTGTGGAAATTCCATAGGTGTAATGAATTATTTGTCGGGTAAATAATAATATCTCATATTCCTTCAGTGAAGGCCCTGACCGGTGAGTTCTTTCGCAGGAGGGAAATCAATACCCTGAAGGGAGAAGGCAGGTGTCAATTATTGCATGATAGTTGTAAGACCATCGTACATCATCCGCTTCATGGTACTACCGGATCTGAATTACGTGAGGGAAAACCGTTTTTATTGTGGCGTTCGTCCGCATAACGCTCATGCATAGATAAAAATAGCGTTTTCCTCTTTGAGAGGACCTCCTTGTTTTGGGAAAAGATTTGGACCTGAACCAGGGTAAGCCCCGGCCCTTTCGTCCTTCGCGGGCATGGACTGTACAGAGGTGGATAATCCCAAAAAAGGCAATCCCATAGAGATACGCATAATCGCAAGACCCGGAGAAATGCAAAGCGAAAGTTTTTTTTAACGCTGTAAAGAAGTTTATTACATATTGGAGTTATGATACGATGAAAACCACAACATTATTGCTCGTTTCCCTGGTAGTCTTCTCAACGATATTGATTGCCGGATGCACCCAGCAACTACCAGCAGCAGCTACGCCAGCGCCGGCGGTAACCGCAGTACCAACCGTCATGATAAATCAACAGGGAGTTGCGTGGTCAGTCACGGTCCAACCCAACCAGACAGTCGCAGTCACAACAGCCCCGGCAGACAAGACTGTCGTCGTGGTCGAGAAAAACACTGTTCTGGTCACGACTGACCAGGCTATTGCGAACCTGACGAACAAAACCGAACAAAAAGTCGCGAACCTGACTGACAAAGCTGAACTGATAGTTGCGAACCTGACCGACAAAGCTGAACAAAAAGTCGCGAACCTGACTGAAAAAATCAAGAGTCCATAACCCCGATTTCCAACCGAAAGAGGGGTTTTTCAGGAACTTTTTTTTTTATTTTACCATCGATTCGCAGGAATGGCAGTGACTGGTAACAGAGCTGGCGAAACCACCAGGAATCGATAGTGGTTAAGGAGCTCCTCTTGTCAGTCATTGAATACTTTCACAAGCTGGTACTCAATAAATGATTGAATGCCCTGAACATCGGGGCAGTATTCGCCAGCCGGAGGTTTCAGATCGCAGGGTGATACGTTGGCTCTGTCTGGACAGCTGTTGCTCAATCGCATAATATTTTTAAGAAGAGATGGAGACTTGAAAAGCGGGGCTTCCCGGACGAAACTTTGACCTTGGCTTCATTCCCGGTCTTGTTTGCATCGGTCCACCCTGAAGAAAACAGGTCCTGATTCGACCATTGTTCGATATGATGCTCTGTAAAAATCCTCTTGCATCAGCTATGATCGCCCCCCTTGCGCCAGCCCTGCCCCCGTTGGGGGCGGGGGCGCATATTATGACTCTGCATTGCCTGCTCTGAAAAATTCTCCATTTCTGTGTACAGGTAATACGGCATCATTGCAATTGGGGCGCCCAAGCGGCGGGGCGAAGCCC
>JBAVWM010000409.1:0-2821 GCA_049697815.1 Methanoregula sp.
AGAGGGGACTGTGCGGAATGAAAATGGGGATTATTCAGGATTTTTTGCGATCAATCCTCATGTTGCCGCGCTCCTCCTGCCCGCCTCACCCGCTGAGCGCTCCCCGCTTGCCCTCCGCCCGCAGGCCTTGCTACACCCGCACCCCCTCCGAGCTGAGTTCTGCCTCCAGGAATGTCTGCAGTCTTCTTCCTGAGTTCCCGTACCTTTCCGGGTAACCATCGCCCTCCCCTGGGTCCCCTTTCGCACTCAGTCATGGTGTCACTACGAGAAAGTATTTGATAAAAAAATGTAAAAATTACTGTACATTTTCACGCTCTGTGCGTGACAATACGTGTGGATAAGGAACCGGAATTCTGACGGGGAAAACAAGATGGACAGGATAGCATCCCCTTCAAATCAGGACCAGGAGACAGGATACTGTATGCAGGACAGATCGGGATCGTATATACCGGATTTGAAATCCCTCCTTTTTGTCTACAACCAGGATAGCAGTATGTTGCAGGCGATAAAGGATTATACCGCCAGTACCTTCGCAGCTCCCCGGACTGATGATTGCACGCTCAGTGCAATCACCCACAGTCCCGTGGGTATGAAGAAAGAATGGAAACGGTATCTCAGGGACCTGAAGATCCCGTCGCGGTTCCTGAACCGCAATGAGTTCTTCACGGAGTTCGGGTACTTCCAGACAACGTTTCCCGTGGTCCTCCTCCAGAAAGGAAAGGAACTGGCAGTCCTCATCTGTTCTGAGGAACTCGACCGGTGCGGGACCCTCAATGACGTTATCACCTTGATTGAGCAGCATCTTCAGTTTGCCACGCGTGGGACCCGGGTCATCAGCCGCTCATAGAATATCCCGCCGCCCGCCAGCCGGGGGGCCCGGTCCGCTCCGGATAATTCCCTGCGGCCTTCAGCCTGCACAAAAAATAAAAAAATTCCAGCCGGGCCGGATTTCCCGCTTCCAGGAGCAGGTCGCGGACATCCTGGTTATAAACATCCCATTTTTTTATTCATGTTGTCGGAGAAACGGTTGTATCCTACCTCCATACCTAAGTTAATCATTTCGTAGTTCCATGTCCCTTTGTGAATGACCATGGCCAGGAAAACGCTCATACCACACCCGGGGGTCCCGGTTACTTACCGCCGGAGCTCCCTCACGGCAGGGATGCGCAGGCCGGTCCTTCGTACCGTGAGTAACATCATTCAACGACAGGAGATCACCGTATGACTGACGACAGCAAATCCCCGGAAATGAGCGGGGCAGACAAACCGGCAACCGGCCGGGGCAGGTCCAACCGGGACTGGTGGCCGAACCAGCTGAACCTGAAGGTTCTTCACCGGAACTGTCCCCTGGCGAGTCCGATGGGCGGGGAGTTCAACTATGCCGAGGAATTCAAAAAACTCGACCTGGCGGCCGTGAAGCAGGATCTCCGGGCGCTGATGACCGGCTCGCAGGACTGGTGGCCGGCGGACTTCGGCCACTACGGGCCCCTGTTCATCCGCATGGCATGGCACAGCGCCGGCACGTACCGCACCGGTGACGGTCGCGGGGGCGCCGGTGCCGGCCAGCAGCGTTTCGCGCCCCTCAACAGCTGGCCCGACAACGCGAACCTCGACAAGGCGCGCCGTCTGCTCTGGCCGATCAAGCAGAAGTATGGCAGGAAAATCTCCTGGGCAGACCTCATGATTCTTGCCGGCAACGTAGCCCTGGAGTCGATGGGATTCAAAACGTTCGGCTTCGCCGGCGGTCGTGCGGATGTCTGGGAGCCGGAAGAAGCCGTGTACTGGGGTTCTGAGACCACGTGGCTGGATGACAAACGCTACTCAGGCGACCGGAACCTCGAAAACCCGCTCGCTGCCGTGCAGATGGGGCTGATCTACGTCAATCCGGAAGGCCCGAAAGGTGTTCCGGATCCGGTTGCAGCGGCTAAGGATATCCGCGAGACATTCGCCCGCATGGCCATGAACGACGAGGAGACGGTTGCGCTCATTGCCGGCGGCCACTCCTTTGGCAAGACCCACGGCGCCGGTCCTGCGACCCATGTGGGGCCTGAGCCCGAAGCCGCGGGTATCGAGCAGCAGGGCCTCGGCTGGAAGAGCAGCTTCGGTACCGGCAAAGGGGGGGACACGATCACCAGCGGCCTGGAGGTCACGTGGACCCCCACCCCCACGAAGTGGAGCAACAACTTCTTCCGAACCCTGTTCAGCTACGAATGGGAACTGACGAAGAGCCCGGCCGGTGCGCACCAGTGGAAGCCCAAGGGTGACGCAGGCGCCGGTACCGTGCCGGATGCCCACGACCCGTCAAAGAGTCACGCACCGTCCATGCTGACCACGGATCTTTCCCTGAGGTTCGACCCTGTCTACGAAAAGATTTCCCGGCGCTTCTACGAGCACCCGGACCAGTTCGCGGATGCGTTCGCCCGGGCGTGGTTCAAGCTGACCCACCGCGACATGGGCCCGCGCACACGGTATCTCGGCCCGGAGGTTCCCACCGAAGATCTCATCTGGCAGGACCCCATCCCCGCAGTCAATCACCAGCTGATTGATGCACAGGACATCGCCTCCCTCAAGGGCAGGATCCTGGCTTCCGGCCTGTCTGTGACGGAACTGGTAATGACTGCCTGGGCGTCGGCGTCCACCTTCCGCGGCTCCGACAAGCGCGGCGGTGCGAACGGCGCACGCATTCGCCTGGCGCCGCAGAAGGATTGGGAAGTCAACCAGCCTGCCCGGCTGGCGAAGGTGCTCAAGACCCTGGGGGGCATCCAGAGCGCGTTCAACAGCGCGCAGAAAGGCGGGAAGAAGGTATCGCTGGCTGACCTGA
>JBAVWM010000410.1:0-1584 GCA_049697815.1 Methanoregula sp.
ATTCAAGATATCCCTGCCCGGTCTTTGAATTGAGGTCGCACCGGTTGATGATGGCCGTGAATCCCCGTGGCGTCCTGCAGTACACGAGGATCTCCCAGTAAATCTCGTACGGGGTTCTCCGCTCCGCCATGGTTATTTCCTCTCCATTACATGCTGCAGGGCATCTTCCGAAGAGGCTGCGGTCTTCAGCCGTTGATCCCACGACGCAGAATACCGGTGGAAGCCGATGGAGATCAGGATCGTAACGATACCGATGGTCAGGTTGATGGCTGCAGCAAAGAATGGTAATGCCAAAGACCACCAGTTTCCGCCTGTCGATCCGGCGGCAAATCCCTGCAGGAGATTTACTATGCCCAGCGTGACAAAAATACATCCGCCCAGCCTGCAGATAACGATCATATGCCAGAGGATCTTCTGGTTCTCCCGGTAATGGGCGGTCATCCTGACGATCCACCCGGTGAGGGTTTCCGACGGGACCGGTTCCGGGCTGTTCCGCGATTCACGACGGATATTCTTGATGCCCCGGAGCACGCGGGCACTGGTAAGTATCCAGCTCAGCCCAAGACCAAAACCGACCATCGCGATTATCGCGGCCGGCATCCTGAGTACCGGGCTGTTCTGCCAGACCTGGAGTCCAAGGACCAGCGTCACGATATACTGCATCCCGAATGCCATTGCCAGTGCTCCGAATACCATATTCAGGAGCACGATGACGAAGAAGCTGTCAAGCTCCGCCCTGAACCGGGAAAGTGTGTCTTCACTCATGCGGTTTTTCACCGCTCACTATCTATATGGGCGTTTGCTGATTAAAGACCATGAATCTCAGGTACGTATCTTTACCTGTGCCGGGAACTGCTGACTGGCAAAGCTGACAGGGGAGTTACTTAATTTCCCGGAAGCCAATAGACTAAAGCAGGTGAACGGATGTCAAAACGGGCTGTCGACATGACCTTCCAGGCTATGTATACGCTGACCGATCTCCGGATTTTACTCCGGGAGACCGCGCCGTCCCACGAGCTCGACGCGGGCCAGAAAGCACAGGCACAGCGGCTCCTTGAGAACCTCGAGCGGCAGGTCGGGTCGTTAAAGCAGGAGGTGCTGAAATGAAGTGCGGAAGCGGGATCGAGGCCCGGCAGGTGGACGAGCTCTTCATCAACATCGACCCGATCCAGGCCGGGGGCCGGCTCACGGCCGACGCGATGAAAGCCGTTATCGCGTACGGCGACGGGTACTCGGTCTGCGACAACTGCCGCAAGCCCAACCGGCTCGATTATATAGAGAAGCCCCCCATCGCGGAGTTCCACAAGGATGTGGCAACGTGGCTGAACATGGACGCGATGCGGACGGTGCCCGGCGCACGGCGGGGGTTCCAGGCGGTTGCCCACACGTACGTGAAAAAGGGCGACCCGGTGCTCCTCACCTCCCTCTCGCACTACACGGAGTTTCTTGCGGTGGAAGAAGCCGGCGGGGTTGCCCGGGAGATCCCGGCGAGCGACCAGAAACTGGTCACTCCCGATGCCGCAGCGGCGAAGATCGAAGCGGTAAAAAAGGAGTCCGGCAGGGCTCCCGTCCTTGCTTTCATAG
>JBAVWM010000411.1:0-4999 GCA_049697815.1 Methanoregula sp.
TCGAGCCAGCCATGGGCATAACTGAACCGGGCAAGGGCATCCTCATGGGCTCCGGTCGTATGGCAGAGGTTTCCGCTCCCTGCATAGGCAGATGCGATCAGCAGGATACGGTCTGCAAAATCGCCGGCCGCTGTGCCTGCTGCCGGAGCGGGTCGCACCGCGTGCCGGGCAGTGTCCAGCAGGTGCGCATAGCGTCCGGTCTTTTCCAAAAGCCTGTCCCGGAACTGCGGAGGCAGGGGTTCGCACGGGGATAAAAACGGGCAGCCGGCAGGAACGGTACTTTTTAAAAGTCCGTAGGTGATCCCGAAATGGAGCCAGCCGAACCCGTACCAGGCGCTGGCGAGCGCGTTCACCCGGTCATCCGATGCAGCGAAAGTCCGCCCGTCGCTCTCATAGGCCTTTGCCATCGTGAGTACGGATCCGGCACTCCCCCAAAGGCCGGTCTTTTCCGGGACTGCCACCGAGACAGCATCCAGCACCATGGAAAGAAGGGCGAAGCAGTCTTCTGTTCTCATAAACCGGCAAACATCTCCAGGTAGCGTTGTTCCATGTCATGCAGCTCCGCCGGGATGACGAGGATGTGGAGCGGCGGGCCGAATTCTTCTGAACGGATCTTGTCTGCAGGCCCGGCCCGTACCATGACATTGTCCGATCCTGCGCGGGCTACACCAATGTACAGCGGGATGGCTCTGAGTTTTTCGTGTGCCATCTGTTCCAGCAGCCCGACTGCGTCGGGAATCGTCATGAACTTGTCGTCCTGGATATCGAGATATACAAGGGTATGCAGCCGGCGATCGAGGTTCTGTGCGATAACGTCGAACGGTGTTGTGGGGAACCAGTTCTTCTGCGGATAGGGAACGGAGCAGGACTTCCCGAATCGATAATTCTGGAGGCCGGTGAGGCCGCAGACCGCACTTGCAATGGAAGCAGCATGGATGATCGAGGTCCTGATACCCTGCTCCGCTGCCCGTATCCGCAGGTCGGCATGTGTTGTGGAGACCATCGGGTCGCCGGCACAGAGGAACACCACCTGCTCGTTTCTGGCAAGCGCAAGAAGGCGTTCCGGGTGCTGCTCCACATCCTCGCGTACGAGGCGGTACACCGGTTTCCGGTAATACTCCTCCAGTTCCTCTACCGTTGATCCCATGAGGCATGACGTATACCTTTCCAGAAAAACACGATCCGCCTGCCGGATGCAGCTCAGGCCCTTCTCTGAGACGTCTGTTTTATCGAACAGCCCGAGTCCGACAAAGGTCAGCATGGCCGTTCCCCGGGAGTACGACACCAGTTCCGGTTCATCACAATCCCCTCACCCTCAGGAAGAAATCTGCGCGATGTGGTCGAGATTTATCAGAGCAGAGGCAAAGACGTCGGCATACCTCACCGGGGGTGCCAGGATACCTGTGGTGGTTCCTGCATCAAGGCCCCCGCATATATCGTCGATCCGGGGAATTCCCGATTTGTAAGAATACATGGATCGTTTGATCATTTCATGAGACTGCTTATAATGGCTCCTGTTGCCAGACCCCGTCGTACGGCAGGGAATGGTGTTTGCAGGAATTGCGCGTGGCATCAGGACAGATGCGGGGCCATACCACCTCATGCAGGTTATGGGAGATTTAGGGCTTCCGAAATATTCTTAATTTAGGCTCTCCTAAATATGATACAATGGCATCCGAGCAGCTGGAAGAGTACCTGGAGAGCATCCTGGATATTGTGGAGAAGGACGGGATCGCCAAGACCTCGGCGATTGCAAAGTGCATGAAAGTTTCACCGGCCAGTGTCACTGAGGCGCTCCAGACCCTTGCGGATAAGGGATTCGTGCACTACGAGCCGTACAGGGGTGCGTACCTTACCGAACAGGGCAGGGAGATGGCGCGCAAAGTGAAACGCCGGCACCGTCTCCTCGAGGTGTTCTTAAGCGACGTGCTCCACATCAACGGGGAGAACGTCCATGAAGAGGCATGCAGGATGGAGCATACGTTATCCGATGAAACGGAATGTGCCCTCTGCAAGATGCTCAATGCCCCGGCCCGGTGTCCCCACGGGAGCCTGATCGAAGCCTGTGACCGGGACGTGGTGAGCTGTTCAGCCTGCCTCCAAAAAAACGCGCCTCCTTCCTCCTGCTCCCGGGACGAGCCCCTGATACCGGTCACCGCCCTCCAGCCCGGCCAGAAGGCCACCATCGCCTTCATCCGGGGCGACAGCAGTGTTGTGCAGCGCCTCACCGATCTCGGGCTCACGCTCAAAACAGATATACGGCTGGTCCGCAAAGCCCCCCTTCTCGGCCCGGTGGAGATTGCCGTGCGGAAGACCCGGCTTGCCATCGATCATGCGATCGCTGACCACATCTTTGTCACCGCATGCGGGGAGAAAGCCGGATGAGCGGGTGCCAGGAATGTAACGGCTGCTCCCCGATCCCTGGAAGACCGGATGACAAACGCGAATACGTGGTTGCCCTTGCCGGAAACGCCAATGTCGGCAAGAGTGCGACCTTCAACCAGCTCACCGGTGTTGACCAGGACATCGGCAACTGGCCGGGTAAGACTGTTGAGCGGGCCGAGGGGCTCCTCCAGTACCGGGGTCAGCGAATACGGGTGATCGATCTCCCGGGCATCTATTCCATCAACGCCCTCTCGACCGAGGAACAGGTCTCCCGCGAGTTCATCGCCCACGACCACCCGGATGTGGTTGTGAACATTGTCGATGCGTCAGCGCTTGAACGGAACCTCTTCTTCACGCTCCAGCTCGCGGAACTCGAGAGCCCCATGATCCTTGCCCTCAACCAGGCAGATCTTGCAGCGCAGAAAGGTATCCATATCGATACCGGGAAACTCTCGGGACTGCTTGGTGTCCCGGTCGTCCAGACCGTCGCGATCCAGGGCAAGGGGATCGCCGAGCTCTCGGACGCGATTATCAGGGCCGTGCATGACCGCCCGAAACCGCATACGATCCCTTACGGGAAGGAAGTGGAGGATCGCATCCAAAAGATAATGGAGCTGCTGCCTGCCGGTACGGGAGGCTATCCCCCGCGATGGACTGCCATCAAGCTGCTGGAAGGCGATCCGGATACGGTCTGGGAGGCAAAGAAGCAGGCACCGGATGTTGCTTTTGCTGCACAGGCATATGCCCGGGAACTGGAGAAGATCCACGGGGAAGCGGCTGGTACGGTGATGAGTGGGGAGCGTTACCATGCAGCAGAGCAGATGGTGGCCATTGTCATGGAGATCCACAGCCCTGGTGATGAGGAGAGCACGCTGACGGAACGGATCGACCGGCTCGCCCTCCACCCGGTGCTCGGCTATCTCCTGCTCGTCCTGACGATCGGCGGCCTCCTGGTCTGGACATTTGTTATCGGCGCATGGATCTCGGAGCTTATCACGACCTTCCTTGCCGGCATCGCCCCCATCCAGCCTCTGATCAAGGGAACGGCCGCGGATATCCTCTTCAACGGCGCATGGACCGGCTTTGTCGCAGCCCTTACGCTCATCATCCCGTACGTGATTCCCTTCTACTTCTTCCTTGCCCTGATCGAGGACTCCGGCTTCCTCACCCGCTTCTCCCTGATGCTGGACCGGGGTATGCACAAGATGGGGCTCCACGGGAAAGCGATCATCCCGCTCGTGCTCGGTTTCGGCTGCACCGTGCCGGCCTGCCTGTCGTGCCGTATCATCGAGTCCCCCAAGCAGAAGTTCCTCGCGGCATTTCTCGTCACCCTTGTCCCCTGTTCCGCACGGACGATCGTCATCCTCGGGGTGGTAGCGGCATTCGTGAATATCTGGTGGGCGCTGGCGCTCTATCTCTTCGCCTTCATCCTCATCGTGATTCTCGGCCGGATCGCGTTCCGGGCCCTGCCCGGGGAATCCGTTGGCATGATCATGGAGATGCCCGATTATCACGTCCCCTCCCTCCCCGTTGTCCTGAGCCAGACCTGGCAGAGGACAAAATCACTCCTCTGGATCGTGCTCCCCGCCTATATTGCCGGCAGTATTGTCATCACCGCTGCGTATGCCCTGGGTTTCCTTGATCCGATCAACACCCTCCTCTCGCCCATCACCGTGCTCCTGTTAGGCCTCCCGCTCATGACCGGTGCCGTATTCGTAATCGGGATCATCAGGAAAGAGATGACCCTCGTTGCCCTTGCGGCCATATCCGGGACCACGGTCTTCTCCACGATCATGACCCCTGCCCAGCTGATCGTCTTTGCGCTCGTGATCATGCTCTATGTCCCGTGCATCTCTACCATCCTGACGCTTGCACAGGAGTTTGGCTGGCGCCGGGCGCTCTCGATCGTTGCTCTTGAAACAGCACTTGCGGTCAGCATCGGGGCCGTGGCAATCCGGCTCCTCGACCTGTTCCTGTAACGGTCCCTTTTCAGCTCTTTGATCCGGGACATTGTGTACCTGATCTGACCTGTCCTGGAAGCCTCTTTAACTTCAAGCACCATAGTTCAGGAAGAGATGATCTACTGGCTGTATGCCCACCTGCTCAAACGGCAGATCACCGAACTGCCGGGGCATGTGTGTTTTATGATCGATGCAAAAGACATGGCGGATGCGCCGGAGAACCTCTACCGCGTCACTTCCTGGTGCAATGACATATCGGCTTACGCGGGAAAGCACCACCCCTCAAAATCTGCCGGGATCCGGGGACTCACCTTCCATATTTCGACACCGGCACCCGGAGAACCCGATGCCTTTTTACCGGCTATCAGGAAGATCGGCACCATCTCAAGGCTCAATCTCCATTATGGAGACCATACAGAAGTGACCGGGACCGGTATGGACGTGGTGGTGGCTGTTGGCAAGAGCGGGAGAGAGGAAATAACCGAGTGTATCCGGAGGATAGCAAAAGATCAGGTCCCCCCGGAAAATATCGACGAACAGCTCCTCGACTCCTATCTTACTTTCCGGTATACGCCGGATGTCGTGATCAAGAGCGGGGGCAACTACTTAACGGATTTCCTCATCTGGCAGTCGGTCTATTCCGAGCTCTTCTT
>JBAVWM010000412.1:0-1614 GCA_049697815.1 Methanoregula sp.
GCATTATCACGCCCAGCGAAGGGGCGATGTGGAGGGGGGACAGGCACGGTCCCCTCCGCTATCATCGTGTTACCTGATCCACAACAGACGATCATCCGTCCAAAAGCTACCTTCATGTGCATCGCAGAAGTATTGAACAAGCACAATCTAAGAATGATGAGTTCACCATGAGCATGCTCAAACTAACCGGCTGGGTCGAAGTCAACGGCCAACGACTCACTCCGGAGGAAATAGAGGTCATTTTACAAAACCACTTGGCAGAGGTGCTCCGGTTCGGTGGCGAGTTCTTCTTCGCTGGTTACGGCTGCCGGGCCCGGGACCATTTCGGCATCATGCGGGGCACCTGCCCGAAAGGCACGCTCATCTGCAACGATGTAGTGAAAGGTTCCATTGAACCGAACGTTCCGGACCTGCCGCTGGAAGAGGCAATTATCACTGCCGTGCGGCTCCGCAGCGATGAGGGTGTGTGTGCACTCTCGGGCGGGGTGGATTCGACGCTGGTTGCCCACCTTGCCCAACGTGAATGTGTAGCCGTGGGACTTGCCGATTCCCATGATCTCGGGCAGGCACGCCATGCCGCGGATGTACTGGGGCTTTCGTTGACAACTGTTACGATTACACCAAAGGAGATTGAGACAGCACTTCCTGTTGTTGTCGGGGTCATTCCGCTCAAGGATCCGGTCAGTGTTGGTATTGCCCTGACCCAGTACTTCGTTACCCGCTGGGCCGGGGAGCAGGGGTACCAGCGGATCATTACGGGACAGGGGGCGGATGAGCTGTTCGGGGGGTACTCGCGGTACCTGGAAACACTGACCCTTGAATCGGATCTCGAGCGGGATTTTATCGGGCTCGAACAGCAGGCTGACCGTGACCAGGCGGTGGCTGCGCTGCATGGGACCTACCTGTCCATGCCGTACCTTGATGTGCGGGTGGTGCGCGCTGCACGCGCGATCCCGGCTGCTGAGAAGGTGCAGGGAGGGCGGCGGAAGGTGCCGCTGCGGCAGGTGGCAGAATGCCATATCCCGCCGGAATTTGCCTGGTACGAGAAGAAGGCAATGCAGTACGGGAGTGGGGTCTGGAAGGTGCTGCAGAAGCTTGCCAGAAAAAATGGTTATAAAGTGTCCCTGCAAGATTACATAAATCATATCAGCGGGGAGCATCATGGCCACTGAACAGGAAGTCAGACATATCGCAGGGCTTGCCGATGTCGGCATCAATACCGAGGAGCTGGGCTTGTTTACGCACCAGTTCAATGCTATACTGAACTATTTTGATATCCTGGACCGGGTATCGGGGGATACTGCGGTCACCCGTGACCTGTACAACGTGATGCGGGAAGACATCATCGAACCCTGCCTCCCGCGGGATGAGGTGCTGCGCAACGCTGCGGCAACAGAAGACGGGTTCATCAAGGGACCGCGGGTGATGGAGTGAGCGGGCAGGAGATCACGTTTGCACCGGATGACCGGTACAATGCCTTCCTCACCACCTGCAGGAAAGCACCGCACGGCACGGGAAAGCTTGCCGGTGTTGCCGTTGCCGTCAAAGACAATATCTCCACCAGAGGGATCGAGACTACCTGTGCCTCAAAGATCCTCAAAGGGTACATTCCTC
>JBAVWM010000413.1:0-10634 GCA_049697815.1 Methanoregula sp.
GAAAAGATCCGCAATGACTGTAAAACCATGATCAAGCATCTCCATCTCGAACACCTGATGGAGCACTGAAAAAACAGAAGGCAGGGATTTTATATCGCGCAGCTCATACCCGGCATTGACAATACGATCCTGTTCATCATCGTAGTTTTGAGTATCATCATTCTCGCCGCTGCCATGCTCCTTAAAAAAGCCCGGGAAGTACGGTTCGCAGAGGCAGGGCGTGCACAGAGGCAACGTCTCGCTTACCAGCCGTCAGCAAAACCCATTCCGGTAGTAAGGGCGGCACCAATCCCCGGGCCGTTCCAGAGGCAACTGCCTGCTCCCTCCATCGCAGACCCTTGGGAAAACTGCCAGGACCTCCGGCGGTGTCTCCTTGCACTGGCAGGAAAATATTCTCTTGATTCGTTCACGATTGCCACGTCTGACGGGCTCGTTTTCGCATCATCCGGGAGCAGCATGGCGCAGGAAGATGCTGCCAGCTACAGCCGGACCTGTGATGGTGAGAAGCCGGAAGGTGTGACCCTGTTCAGCGTGAACCATAAAGGTTCGGATCTGACGGGGATCATCCGATCGCAGGGTATTATTACGGGGGAGACACAGATACGTATTGAGAACGATACAAAAGATATCTTAAACAGGTGGATATAAGACGATATGAGGAAATTTCAGTAATCTTATATAAATACAACTGAAATACTCATCACCACAGGGTGTTCAATGGTCAAGGTTTACACAATCGCTTCCGGAAAAGGCGGAACGGGAAAAACTACAATTTCTGTTAACCTCGGCACAATGCTTGCCCAGCTCGGCAAGGAAACCTACCTCATGGATGCGGACATCGGCATGGCGAACGTGGGTCTCATCCTCGGCATGCAGGACGCGCCGATCACCCTGCACGAGGTCCTTGCCGGAAAAGGGAGCATCGGCGAAGCAATTTACGATGGTCCGGCAGGATTGAAGGTCATCCCGAGCGGTATCTCGCTCCAGGGGTTCCAGCAGGCAGACCCCGACAGGATACGCGATGTTCTGAGCGAGATCGTGAAGTACTGCGACGTCCTGATAATCGATGCCCCCGCTGGCATCAGTAAAGACGGAGTCATCCCGCTTGTGGTTGCCGATGAAGTCATCCTTGTCGTAAACCCTGAACTCTCATCCATTGTTGATGCGTTAAAAACCAAAATCCTGACGGAAGTCGTGGGCGGGCATGTTTCCGGATCCATCATCAACCGGGTTGATCAGGACAAGACAGAAGTCATAACCAAAAAGATGGAGAAAGTCCTTGGCGTCAGGGTTCTCGGCGTCATTCCAGAGGACCCCAATGTCCGCCGCGCGGCGTCGGCAAAGACCCCGATCGTCATCAAGTTCCCGACCTCCCCCGCCTCGAAAGCCATAAAGCGTATCGCCTCGGATCTCGTGGGTGTTGCATACAAGGAAGAAAAATCCACCGAGGTCAGGGAAGGGTTCATCGACCGTTTCAGCAGGGCCCTGTTCAGGAAGCGGTCAGAGAAATAATTTTTTGCGGGCTGTTTTTCCCCGGGTTTTTACCGTTTTTTGCTCTGCAGAAAACCTCTTTTCACGTCATATGATGCCCCCCCTGCGCCAAGTTGTCCCCCGTTGGGGGGCGGGGCGCATGAGGAGGGAACGGATCGGATCCGATGGAAATGTGTGATTTTTCTTACCGGTAATACGTTACTATCCCTTTTGGAGATGCCCAGGGGGGGTCCGGCGATTCATCGGAACCACGAGGATAAGAAGAACAACTCGCCAGTGTTCTTCGAGACAGGGTTAATGGGTCGAAGAACGCCGATGCGTTCTTCTCCGGCCTGATGCTTCACGTCGGTCTCCCCCGGAGCGTCGGAGTTTTCTCAAATGATATCTTCAGAGTGAAAATTCACAAAACAGTTGTACACAGAATCATACCGGGGAATCATGTGCCCGTTAATAGCCGATCCAGCTCAGATCCCTGAGATCTTCAATCTCGTTTATATCCACGTGAAGCTCCCCGGCCTTCTTGGAGCTGACTCCGGACCTGCGGTGGTTGCAGGTCTCCGCACCGGAAGCCATTGCAATGTCCCGTTGGGGTTCTTCGGGAACTATCAACCCGTAATCCTGGTAGATCACCGCATCACGGAATGCCCCGTCAACACCGTCACTGAACAGCGTATCGAACACGTTGCGGCAGGTGAGCTGGTTCTCGAATTCCGACGCGACACGATTGCGTTCATGAAAAGACCGTGCAATCGCATTGAGCTTGCCGGTAATCAGGTCTATGAGCAGGTCGAGATCGTGACTGCCAGCGGATGAGAGGAACAGGATATTGAAATCGTCAGTATACAGCCACTGGGCTTCCCCCGTGTCGGTTGGGAACTGGATCCGCTCTGTAATAATCCAGCTGCCGTGTTTTACCCTGAATTTCAGGATTCGCCAGTCCGGTTTCCGTTTTACCCGGACGGGGAAAATATTCTGAAAAAGAGCGGTCTTTTTTTTACCATCATGCAGTTCATCAATTTCGATCTCGAAATAACGGGTCTTTTGGAAGGGAGGACTGAGAATACAATTCTCGAACAGATTGGATACGTCTACCAGCGGGACTTCAATTGCGGTCCCGACGTCGATTAGGTAGGTATGGCGCAGATGATGCCGCGCAGTCCGGCGGATTTTATGGAATGCAATGCCTGTCACGTTATCCTCTCATTGACGTCGGAGATCCGGTTGCATGTCGTACAATGGCAGTAAGATTACCTTCCGGTGAAAAGTAGGATACCGGTTCATTTATAGTTTTTTTTATAGAATTCTCGCATGACCGGAACGTCCGGCTGGTTTTTTTAAATTATGGTGCAGAGCACCTTTCAGATTATTCTGTGGAGATATCAACCGGCCCCTGGTCTGAAGCAGATACTTCGATATACTATAAACTGGCTTGCATCATCAGACGTTCAGATTGCCCGGTCCCCCATCTGCGACTGCTGCTCCAGCCACTTCTTCCAGGTTATGGCGCTGAATATCTTCGACCAGACAATAAAATATCCGTTTACCGGGCATAATGTGTTGAAATAATACTTACCGGGTTGATACAGTCTCATTTTTCTAAGATCGCTTTTAAGTTCCGCAGGATACCGGTATCTTCGAAGGAGATAAAGATGAGAAGGTATGCCCTTTTTAGCCCTTCTTATTCGTGATCGTGAAGACGCAGTACTCGTCACCCTTGGACTTGCACTTGATCTCTTTTGCCTGGACACGGATCCCGAAGGACCCTTCGATAATTCCTGCCAGGAGGCCGGCTGTGCAGAAACAGACGTTTTTACCGGTATTCCCAAAGGATTCGGACTCGACCGTGTGGGAGAGCGTGATGGTCTTCAGCTTGGTCTTCTCGTCCCATTCTTCCTTGACGAAATGAAACCAGCCCATCTGGGAGTAAAAGGCAAACGCCATGTCGGAGAGGGTCTGGGGTTTGATCTTTTTCTGGCTCTCTTCCTTTATCGTGTCTTCCGGAGTTCCGACAAACAGGATACCGATGATCTCTCCTGCGGAATTCCTGATTGGCTCATACGCCACGACCATCTTTTTACCAACCACATCTGCAGTGCCGTAATAGGTCTGTCCTTTGTTGATCACGGCATCGTAGACAACACTGGAAATCTCAGTCCCGACAGCCCGCTTGCCGTCAGCGCCAACAACGTTGGTAGATACACGGATTGCCTTGTCACCGATTTTCTGGAAGACGGTGGCCTTGCTGCCCCTTTCCTTTTCAATGGAATCAACAACCTCGAAGTTATCGTTGACGGCATGGCTGCCATAAGCAATCTTGCCTCCGGTTATTGAAGGAGCCCCGAATGCTGCGAAACGGCTGTGCAGCTGTTTGAGATCCCCGTCAAGTTTGGTCCTGGAGAGGTCATAATAGACACTCATCTTCTTGTAGTGTTCCACATTTTCCCTGCCCATGTCCATGTAGGCACGGTAGTTGACACCGCTTGCCGGCGCCTCTCCCATGGTCTTTTTCAATGAATTGGTCATGGACGTGAAGATGAAGCGGGGCATCATGACAACCGGTTCATCCATGAGTGAGATCTTGCCCTCAAGGGGCTTGTGCTCGATGAACTCGGTGATGGCGGACTCGCCCTTGACAACGGCCTCTGCCTTGAATTTCCAGCTTGCAGAGACCTGGTCGACAACGAACTCGCAGTACTCGTCGCCTTTCGCATGGCAGCTCTTCTCGAGACAGTACCATGACTTGCCAGTAACTGCCGTGAGGACACCTTCAATCCAACCCTGGTGGATACCGCAGACTGCCATGTTCCAGTCTTTCATGACCTGCGACTCGAACGTTTGCCTGGTCCTGAGGATGATCCGCCGGTCACTGGCTTCGACAAGCTCAAACGGGGCACCCCAGCCCTGCTGGTGCTGGAGCTTGAAGACCAGCATCAGGAAGTCTGCGGGTTTTAAATCCATGCCGAATTTTTTTAACAGGTTGTTGAGCCCGACCGAGCCCTGGCCGACCGAACGGAAGAGTTTGCGCACTGCTTTGACAGCAAGTTTCTTGTTGAGGTTCCCCTCGTACATCTCGTAAATAGCTTTGATGAGATAGTTTGGGTTGCTTGCAGTTTTGACACCAAAAACAGAATAGACACCGGCGAGCGGGTCAAGCTCGATATACGGGACAATGGTTTTGTCGCCCCTGATGAGTGCCTCAAAGTCCTCACGTCCAATCTTCATGACTGTTTGATCTGTTCCTCATCAATTAAAGGATTTCGTCATAAATCCGGTTTCATAGAGGGAAAATGTTCTGCCTGAAAAGAGGGAAAAAGAATTTGTGCCCTCATATTTCGAGAGTAAGCCGTGAATGGCCCGCATCAAATATGACAGAGAACGAGGAGATCCTCATGGCCCGGTCCTGGACAATACCGTCATATATGCCATACAGGAGTCTGAAGCTCACCGTGCCGTTCTGCGTGGTGATATCATCGCCAACAGCCTGCCCGTCCTTCCTGATGGAAATCCGCACCCCGTTCTGGGGTTCACCGTTCCGCCGGACCGCAACTGAGAGCACGCCAAGACCATTGCTTTTCTTCCCGATCTCCGGGATAATCTCCATGCTGTTCTTGCGGATATGGCCTTTTTCAAGGATCCGACTCCCCATGACCATCGATTCCACAAGCTCCGGTTTCACCTCGTAGAGTTTGAACTTCTCGGCACCGGAAAGGAGCATGACCGCCTTGTCACCGTACAGCGTCCCTTTCTCGTCAATGAGGATGGCCCCCTCGGGTTCACCGCCCTCCAGGGCAAGATAAAATTCCCTGTCACCACTCACCGCGACCGCAATCCCGTTGATACTCTCTGACTGAGCGAATGTGATCAGGTCGGAAAGCATGTAGGTGCCAAGCCGGGTTGAGCCTGCAAGGAGCGTTACTATGAATTCCTTGGTTTTCATGGGTGTATCATCTCAAGCACATATGCCTGCCGTTGAATCGGGAACCTGTCCGTGTTCCCCATGGTATGTGCCGGAGATATTGGCGACATCGGTATTATTTATTTGCGAAATTGTCGCGTAGGGGCACCAGGGCCGGTTCCGTCACCTGTCTGCCTGTCGGCGTTTTGAGAAACAGCCCGGACCCCGAAGATAAGAAGGATCCATCAGGATTCCTCGAATCCGGAAGTTTTGTCAGAACCTGAGAGGAAAAGAAGAAATCCTCAGATTTCTTTAAAATCTTCTTTTAGTCTGATCTTTGTGAAGATCAGAATCATCGCCATACATAAGTGCTCAGGATAAAAACGGTATACCGGAGTTATGGAACCGTTATATCCGATGGTGATCTCGGCGATCGCAGTCCTTGTCACCCTCGTCTATGTCTCGTACCTCGACATCAGGGACCGCCGGGTCCCGTTCATTCACTGGCTCCCGATGCTCGCGGTGGGAATATGCTGCACGGGAGTGCTGCTCTGGCAGAAGAGTAGTGATGCGGGTCTCATCGTTGGTTTCCTTTCCCTTGTTGCCAGTTTCCTGTATGCGGACTACCTCGACAATCGCGGCAGGACAGATTCGCCCGGCCTGACGTTGTATTACCGGAAAGGCTCGGTCTTCTATTACCTTGCGCTCGTCCTCGCCCTCCCGGCCCTGTCATGGTTTCTCCTGGCCCCCTCCATCAATATGCAATTGGTTGCGTGGTACGCGATGTTTGCCGGTATCTTTTTGTATGTCACCTGGATGGAATACACGGGAAAGTTCGGCGTGCCGGAAAATGCGAAACGTAAACCGGGGCAAACAAATCTTGCAGAGACCATCGGCCGCTGGTATCTCATCCCGGTTATCCTGATATACGTCATTTCATCGGTTTACCTGATATCCGGCGGGGCGTGGACCCTGAACGAAGGTCTCTTCATCCTGCTGCCGGCAGTATTCTGCGGGGTGTTCTATACCTTTGGCAGGATGAACCTGTTCGGGGGTGCGGATGCATGGGCGCTCATCTTTATCTCGTTTTGTGTCCCCACGTTCCCGTTCACCCCTCTCCTTGGCATGCCCCCGCTGGGATTCGTGGCATTCTCGACCCTGATCAACGCGCTGGTGCTGAATCTCCTGGCGCCCCTCGGGATCTTTGCCATCAACCTTGCCCGCGGGACCCGGGCGCCTCTGATGTACATGTTTTTTGGCTTCCCGGTCAGGGGCGATGCAATCCAGAAAGAGTGGGGGTTTGTGATGGAGGACTTTGAGGTAAAAAATGGAGCAGTCAGCAGGAAGTTCATCGGGTTCTGGGACGCGATCCGGCGGATGTACGCCGGCGAGGGCCGGGTTTATACCAAGGACCTCCGGGAACATCCGGATGAATTCAGAGAAGAACTTGCAGTCTACCGGAAGGCCGGGACCGTCTGGATCTCCTACGCGGTCCCGTTCATCGTCCCGATCACGGCCGGATTTGTCTCGGCCATCCTCTTTGGCGATTTCCTGCTTGCTGCGATGACCCTGGTTGTCGGGGGATAACACGATGCTGAACCTGAAATTTACAGACGGGCTTATACCGGTGATCGTGCAGGACGCACGGTCAAAGGACGTGCTCATGATGGCCTATGCGAACGAGGAGGCGGTCCGGCTCACGCAGGAGACCGGGTTTGCCCACTACTACAGCCGCAGCAGGAAGAAGCTCTGGAAGAAAGGCGAGGAGAGTGGCCATTTCCAGAAGATCGTGCAGGTCCTTGCCGACTGCGATGAGGACTGCCTGATCTACGAGGTCGAGCAGACCGGCGCGGCCTGCCACACGGGCTATGCCTCCTGCTTCTACCGCACGCTCGAAGGTACGGTTATCGGGACAAAGGTGTTTGATCCAGAAACCGTGTACGGCAAGAAAGGGCACTGAACTTTGTTCCAGAATTGACGGAGGGGACAGTGCCTGCCCCCCCGGACCGCCCCTGCGCATTGCGATAGTGCCGTAGTACCTTCTAACCACTACCGAAAAAAAATTTCAACTTCTCCCTTCAATTAAACGGAACCTGCCCTTCGAGGCCCCGACCCGGCGGCCGGGCGACCCCCCTCAGGGGGAAAACTCATACCATCAAAACAATTGTTTTGGACATTTTCTGCAATTATGTTGTATATCTCACTCTTCCCCAACATCGATAATCTCCACCGGGCACAAGCAGGCTGCTTCCCGGGCACACGCAACCAGCTCTTCCGGCACCTCACCCTCGGCCCGGCTGCCGCAGAACCGGTACGCCTCCACCAGCTCCGAATACTCGTCGCACGGGTTCTGGTCAAAGATCTCCGGGCAGGTGTTCCAGCACGCCCCGCAGCTGACGCAGGAACTCCTCTCGATTTTCACGTACACTGCCGGAAGTCTGGCACTGCAACTATAAAAATACAGGGACGGGTATACTGCAAGCCGGTTATCGCATGCCGCTCCCGTTATCCGGAAGTGTGCCGTCATCAGGGAGTTCTGGGTTCACCTGCCCGGAACAACCCCCGGGGAACGGATATGGCTGCACCGGAAGATCAAACCTGCCCGGATCGTCATGAGCACGCTCCTGCTGACCGGTTTCCACCTGCCGGTCATCGCGACCTTCCGGCTCTTCCGGCACTGGCCGTACTCCGGGTTTTTCCTCTTTTGCGGGAAGGATTTGCCTTCTTTGTCATCACGTATCTGCTGAAGCAGTGAGATCGGCACGTCATGGTATTTACGGGGGCAATTAACCCACCGGCATATCCGCAGTAATGGGTTGCTGGCGGCTCAGGGGGAGTGTGGATGAGAGCCCGGGTGAATTTTTATCAGATATCCGCATCACGACGTCCACAAGGCAGAAGAACGCAGCTGCTTCCACCGGGTCCCTGAAGAACGCCAGTTCCGCGTCCGTGCGCCGTTCAAGGATGTCCGTGATGTACTTTCCGTGGTGCTGCTCGTGGATTTTCAGGGCACGTGTGGTTTTCTTCCACCGGAGGATGAGGGGATCCAGTTCCATTCTTCGCATACGTTTCACCGCACAATCATCGCCATGATCCCGATATTAAGGAACTGCCGGCGGGGCGTGAAAGTGCGAAAGAGCCGTGGTTTGTTGGGAGCGAAGACCGCTCTTTGTATCGGGGGCACTCGTTCTTCGTGCCCGGGGAAAATGTACAAAAAGGTATTGTTCAGGACCGGCGGAATACCGCTGCAAGCCCGATGAGGCTGGCTGCCGCGATTACCGTGAGAGGGGAAAGAGGGACCGTTGCCGGGGTGCCCGTGGTGGCTATGGTGACAACAGGGGTGCCAGAGATGCCAGAGGTGCCAGTGCCAGAGATGGTCGGGGTCGTTGTCACGAAATCCGCATTGACCTTGACTACCTGGTTTTTGAGGACCGTGACGGTGCTGGTATACGGCGGATATCCCGCGAGTTGCACGGTTATGGTATGGCTGCCGGACGGGACAGAATTCAGGATGAGCGCGGCATTGCCCGCGGGGGTCGTGCCGGCAGGCTGCCCGTCCAGCATAACGGAAGCCCCGCCCGGGCTGGAGTCAACAGCAATCGACCCGCTGCCGGTGGGCACAACCGGGGAGGGTGAGGCCGTCTCAAGAGTAAAGCCGATTTCCCGGGTGCTGCCATCAAAGAGTTCTATGGGAGCCGTGTCGTTATTGTACCCGGCCAGGCTGACCCTGACCAGGTACTTTCCCGGGGGGACGTTTTTGAGTTCTAATGGGGCAACACCACGGTATTCATCGTTGAGATACACTGCCGCTCCCCCGGGGAAGGTCCTGACAATGACGGTGCCGCCAACGGGCGATGTTGCGGTTGTCCCATCCGCAGCCCAAGCCGCGGGAATTCCTGCAAGGAGCAGGCAGGCGATCATCAGGGGGACGAGGGTGAAGGATTTCCTGCACGAATAGTGATCCATAAGATAACGTAACCGTTCATTTCGAATCAATGTATTGGTCGGCCGGGTTGCTGTTGCCATGAAATGAGAACGGCAAGGGGGTGTGCCGGCTAGGATGACACGCACGCGGAATGTAAGTTTGGGATAAACCGTCAGTTCCGGTATGCAGGATCCGGGCTGTAAAGAAGATTATCCCCGGCGATTGTCGTCGTGTCAAATCTTTTATTGTTCCTGATCCGGGGGACTCGTGCATTTCTCCTCTTGAGATTCGGTATCATCCGGGTCACAGGGGATATACGTTGCATTCTTTTCCCGGTAGTTCCGGTTATCGGGCGGTTATTGCTACCGGTATTGTCAGAAGGAAATGACCGGCTGCCCGGCTGCGCAATTATCCGATACAACAAAAAAAACCATACTTTTTTCAGCTCGTCATCCGGATGACCGGAACGATCGGCGGGAACGCGTACCTTCGTACCAATGTATCGTTGAGGAATTGTGCGATCCGGGTGTGGATTAGGGGGAACATTGTGCTGGCGGGATCGCACGGGATCGTTCATGGGGGTGTCATCCTGTTCAGGTTCCCTTCACGTGCAGCCCGTTTTTCACGGCGGCAGCGGAGGCTCCGGACCATATCTTTAAGGGCACTATAGCCTATTGTCATACATTATGGACATAGTTGCAGATCTCATGAAACAGGTAGCAACGGGAGACAACCTCTCGATGATCAGCAAGGCAGTCGGAGGAGACGATACGGCAGTTCAGTCTGCCCTGAGTATGGGGTTCCCCATGATTATGGGCTCCATGGCAAACACCGCCTCAGCACCGGGTGGAGTGGATACCCTCACAAAGATGCTGGTGCAGGGAGGGAGCAGCAATCCCCTGGATAACCTGGGCGGTTTCCTGAGAAACCCGGCAGCTGCCGGAGGCTCAGCCATGGTGAACACCCTCTTCGGGAGCCAGATGAGCGGGATCCAGACAGCCATTGCACAAAAAACAGGACTGTCCCCGGCAATTGTCACCAAGGTCATGGAAATAGCAACCCCCATTGTCGTGGGTTATGTCGGCAAGATGTTTGTGGATCAGAAGATGGACGCAAAAAGCCTCACCACCCTCCTCGGGGACCAGTCCAGGCTGGCAATGGCAGCATCACCGGATGCAGCAGCGCTCGCAAAGCAGGCCATGGGGGCAGCAGTCCCGGAGAGCAGCGGCGGTGCCTCTGGTATGCTGAAAAAACTGTTTGGATAATAATCGTGTCCGTAAAAACACCCGGACTTTTTCTCTCAATTTCACATCTGTTCAGGTA
>JBAVWM010000414.1:0-2301 GCA_049697815.1 Methanoregula sp.
GGCAGGTGCCGGCCTTTATCCTGCGGGGAACTGCAAAAGCGTAAGCCATGCCGGGCCGGCAGCGGGTTTTCCGGGCCCCTTTAGGAAAGCAACCCGGGATGAGGAGGAGGCAGCCAGGACGGATCGATAAAGCCTGAGGAGAATTTCAAGGGGAAAATCCCGGGCCGGGCCTTGCATCATTCCTGAACTATTTTCATTATTTTCAATGATAATTTCTATAGTCCGCGAATAATTATATAGCAAAAGGAGAGATGAAGGTACATCAACCGGGGCCTCTTCCGGGCTCGGCTGACTGTGATGAAAAGGCAGGGACCACCGGTCGCCTGCCGCAAGGGATGATATCCATGACACTACCGCTTCCACATTCAATCACGCCCCCGACCGGGGGAACGTACGAGGGCTGTGCGTACTGGCGTGACCATGACAAGCTCCTGGTGGCAAACCAGGGTGACGGAAAGATCTATGCCCTGTCCGGGATAAGCAAAACCTCGACAATCCCCAAACCTGTTGCGGTTGTCGGCACCGGGTACAACACCCCGTCGGACATTATGCTGAGCGCAGACGGCTCCCACGCGTATATTGCCGAGAGGTCGGGGGGAGGAAACCTGCTCCGGGTGCCGCTCAGTAACCTCAACCGTGCGGCCGCGACGGTCGTTGCCGGGAGTCTGGGCGGAGGATCCATAACCCAGATCGGCCTGGACGAGACCCACGGGTTAGCTTTCGTGGTCGTTGCCGGAAACCTCCTCAGGATCAAACTTTCCGGAGGGGGTGCACCATCAACGGTTGCAACCGGCCTCGGCCCGAACACGGACGGGGTGCTCGCAAGCAAAGACGGCCGTTTTGTCTACGTGAGCCATGACGATAAGATCGTCAAGTGTGACCTCACGACCAGCTCAACAACGGTGGTAGCGGCCGGTATTAACAATGCGCAGCAGATGGTGTGGCTGGATGCCGGCGAGACGGCCATCCTGTTCACCGAGTGGGGCGCTACCACCGGGGGGAACGTGAGAAAACTCGACCTTACCACCGCTTCACCGCTGGTATCCGATGTGGCCGGTCCTTGCGGGATCCACGCGTACAGCCTGGCAATCTGCTCGCCGGAGCACCTGCTCATCACCTGTGGACGGGAGGTCGACGAGGTATTCCTCACGCCCTATGCATCATCCGGGCCGCTCCTGCTCGGTATCGGGTTTGTACCGGTAGATACCCTGCATATCGTGAACGGGTACGCCACAACAACCATGGACCCTGCCTATTTCTTCCAGGTCCGGGACGCCCCGTTCGGCGGCACCCTGCCGATCATGATCAATTTCGACCTGGCGCGGAGCAGCGGTGCAAAATACTACAAGGTCCTCGCCGGCCCGGTGGGTCTTGAAACAGCGTCAGAGCAGCCGTACAGCGACTACCGCTGGAACACCGCGCTGGACCGTTTCGAGCTCGTGACAACGACGCCGGCAGGCGGTTTCTACCCGGTACGTGCAGCGGGCGAGATCTGGCTGAACTACTGGCTGGGCATGCTGCTTTCGACCGCCGGCAGCCAGCCAAACGGGCTGGTCAGCATCATCATCGAGCTGTACGATGCCAAAAAAGGAAAAATCCTGAGTATCCCCGTAAACAAGCGCTCCGTGACGCTGATGATCGATAACACCGGGCCGAGCGTGGGTTTCTACCAGATCAGCCAGGTCGTTACCCCGCCCCCGAGTATGACGACAAAGCCTGTCAAGACCTGCGACGTGGTGATGAGCGGCCATCCCTGGTTCACGTTCACCATCACGGCCCAGCAGGCACAGCAGCACCTGGCAGGCTGGAGCCTTGTGGCCTACTGGGGCGAGAACAAGTCGGCCACCGTGGCAGGCGACAGCTACAGCAACCACATCTCGCCTTCGCGCCTGTGGGCCGGTATTACCATGCCGACAGCGGTGCCTCCCCCGCCTGCACTTCCGAACCCCTGGTGGGACGCGACCGTGGCGGGCGACCCGACATCAACACACTGTGCGCACACGTTCTTCCTGTATGCCTGGGACCGCGTGATAAACGGCTGGGGCTACATTCACGGGTGGGACAGCTACAGCAAATCGATCACGATCTGGTTGTGAGCCCAACGCGGGCCGGCCGGCATTCTTCTCTTTTTTTTGCTCTGTAGAAATCATGGTACTTGACGCTCCAGGGGCTTTGCCCCGCCGCTTGGGCGCCCCAATTGCGATGACGCCGTATTACCTGTACACAGAAATGGAGAATTTTTCAGAGCAGGCAATGCAGAGTCATCACATGCGCCCCCGCCCCCAACGGGGGCAGGGCTGG
>JBAVWM010000415.1:0-7273 GCA_049697815.1 Methanoregula sp.
GCACTTCTTTGAACTGTGAGGAGGTCATCAGGACATCGACGATATGAAGAGGTGCGGGCACTTCTCCGGCCTGTCCCTCTCCCGGGATTTTTTCAGAGCAGCTTCGTTTCTTCCGTAGGTTTCGGGACCTTCACCACGAGCACCCGGAACACGGATTTCGACTCATTGGACCATTTGTGCGGGATCCGTGCCGGGCTCTCCACCAGCATATCCTTTCCCACGGTCTGCTTCTCGTCGCCGATCTCGATTACGCCCATTCCCTCCAGCACGAAGAAGAAGACATCGACCGGCGTGATATGTTTTTTCAGCGCCTCGCCGGGCATGAGCGTGATAACAACTGCCATTGCGTGCTGCGTATCGTAGACCTTCCGGGCATCGACATGGTGCGGGTTGGGGCCCGAGACAACTTTTGAAACATCAGTAATTTTCATGATACGTACTCCTGGTTTGGAATATCTCATCCCGGGAGTATAAAGATCTGCATCCTGCCGGTCTTTCCTGATGAGCGCATCTGTTTTCCGGTGGTAGTTTTTTAGGAAAATCCTGCCGATGACCGAACCTATAAATATTCACAATTGTTATCTATTATAGTCAAATTCACAATCGTGAATTGAACAGAAGCCAGTGTGGCGGAGTGGCTACGCGGTTGACTGCAGATCAACTACAACCCGGTTCGAATCCGGGCACTGGCTCTCCCGAAAAGGCACGAAAGTGTCTTTGAGGAGGAGAAGGGAGGCGAAACCGACCTTCGGCAAGGCAGGTGGACATCATGAGTATCAGGATCCAGAAGACATTCGAAGCCCTCTTCGCGCTCGAGGAGGTCCGGCAGCTCTTCCGCGAGTCGCTCCCCACCGGTTTCGATCCCGCGGAAGAGGCAGCATTCCGGCAGAAGATTGCCGATGTGCGGGCAATCCTTGCAGACCTCGAGGCAGGCACCGGCTCACCGAAGGTGACGAAGATCGCCGGCTCCATCGACCTGCGGATGAGGGAGGAGGAGGCCATCAACATCCAGCCCATCCAGGCAGCAGGACGGCTGACTCCCGATGCGAGAAAGGCCCTCATCTCATACGGTGACGGGTACTCCACGTGCGATGCCTGCCGAAAGCCGTTCCGGCTCGACAAAATCACCAGGCCCGGTATCGCGGAGTTCCACGCTGAGCTTGCAAAGTTCGTGGGCATGGACCACGCCCGGGTCGTGCCCGGGGCACGCCGCGGGTTCCAGGCAGTGACCGGAACGCTCGTTGGCAAAGGCGACACCGTGATCGTCTCTGCCCTTGCTCATTATACCGAGTTCCTTTCCGTAGAGAATGCGGGAGGGGTGGTAAAGGAAGTGCCGCTGAACGGGAAGAACATCGTCACCGGTGAAGCGACAGCCCGGAAGATCGAAGAGGTCAGGGCGGAGACCGGAAAACTCCCCGTGCTCGTCATGATCGACCACTTCGACTACCAGTTCGCCAACGAGCACGAGATAAAAGAGATCGGGAAGGTTGCCCACCAGTACGACATCCCGTTCCTGTACAACGGGGCCTACACGGTCGGCGTGATGCCGGTCGATGGTAAGGCGATCGGGGCTGACTTCGTTGTCGGTTCCGGACACAAGAGTATGGCATCGGTTGCGCCGTCCGGAGTACTGGCGATGACCGATGAATGGCTACCCAAAGCCCTCCGTACCACAGCGATGGTCGGAGATCTTACCAAACGCAAATTCGGCATCAAGGAAGTCGAGATGCTCGGCTGCACGCTGATGGGCGGGACGCTGCTGTCCATGATGGCATCGTTCCCCACGGTAAAAGCCCGGACCCTCCAGTGGGAGGATGAGGTGAGGAGATCCAATGAGTTCATCGACCGGCTGCTGAAGATCACGGGCAGCAAAGTACTGTCCGAGTACCCGAGGAAACACACGCTCACCAAAGTCGACACTACGGGAAGCTTCGACACGGTTGCCCAGACCCATAAGCGCCGCGGGTTCTACCTCAGTGACGAGCTCTCGTCCCGCGGGATCGTGGGGGAGTTTGCCGGCGCAACCCGGGCCTGGAAGCTGAACACCTACGGCCTCTCGGACAAAAAGATCCGGTATCTTGCGGATGCATTTTGCGACGTTGCAGAAAAACACGGCCTCGCCGTCGAGAAATAACCTGATACCTGAATGTATACAGGTTCATCATCAATGAATCTGAAGACCGGGATGCAGTATCCCGCCACTCCCTAACCGGGAATGAGGAAACGCCTCCCTGCGGACAAAATTAAGAGGAACCAGCAATGACAAAAAAGAAATTTAACCTTGGGACAACCTCCCTCCATGCAGGGCAGGTGCCCGATCCAACCACCGGGTCCCGGGTAGTACCGCTCTACCAGACAACATCGTACGTGTTCAGGAACACGGACCATGCAGAAAACCTGTTTGGCTTAAAAGAGCTCGGGAACATCTACACCCGGCTCATGAACCCGACAACGGACGTCTTCGAGAAGCGGATTGCGGCAATTGAGGGCGGAACCGGCGCCATCGCTACCGCATCGGGAGCGGCGGCCATCACGTACGCGGTCCTGAACATTACCCGGCCCGGTGACGAGATTGTCTCGGCAGACAACCTGTACGGGGGCACCTACGAGTTCTTCCACTACACGCTCCCGAAGTTCGGGCGGCATGTCGTGTTTGTGGACTCAACGAACCCGGACGCGTTCAGGAAGGCGATCACCACAAAGACGAAGGCAATCTATGCCGAGACCATCGGCAACCCGAAACTGGATGTCCCGGACTTCGACAAGATTGCGAAGATCGCCCACGATGCCGGCGTACCGCTCATCGTGGATAACACGACCGGCGTAGGCCTTGTCCGCCCGATTGACTATGGTGCAGATATCGTTGTCCACTCGGCCACCAAGTATATCGGCGGTCACGGGAACTCGCTCGGGGGCGTCATCGTAGACTCGGGCAGGTTTGCCTGGAACAACGGGAAGTTCCCGGAGTTCACCGAGCCCGACCCGAGTTACCACGGCCTGAAATACTGGGATGCGTTCGGGAACTTCCCGGGCCTCGGGAACGTTGCCTTTGTCTTCAGGATCCGTGTCTCCCTCATGAGAGATACCGGGGCCGTGCTCAGCCCGTTCAATGCCTGGCTCTTCCTCATCGGCCTCGAGACCCTGCACCTCCGGGTCCCCCGCCACTCGGAAAATGCACTTGCGGTGGCCCGGTTCCTTAAACACCATCCGAAAGTTGCATGGGTGAATTACCCGGGACTCCCGGAAAACCCGAACCACGAGCTCACGAAGAAATATCTGAGCGGTGGATATGGCCCCCTTGTAGGTGTTGGTATACAGGGCGGGGAAAAAGGATCGAGGAAATTCATCGACAGCCTCAGGCTCTTCAGCAACCTTGCCAATATCGGGGACTCAAAGAGCCTCGTGATCCACCCGTCATCCACAACCCACCAGCAGCTCACTCCTGAAGAGCAGAAGAAGACCGGCGTTACTCCCGATGCAGTCCGCCTTGCCATCGGAACCGAGGATATCGAAGATATTATCGCCGACCTGAATCAGGCACTGGACGCAGTATAATATCCGGAGTGAAAAATGATCCGCGTGTATCCCGGTAGTACTGCAGTGTTCAGGGACACCCGGGACTGCATAGCAGAACCCGGAGCGATTTTGGAAGGTGCCTGTCGATGATCAAAGGATCCGTTGGAATAGTAAAAACCCAGACGTATGACCATCCCTTCCCCTTCCCCCTCGAGAGCGGGGAGACTCTTCCTTCCCTAAGCCTTGCATACGAGACGTACGGCAAACTCAACAGCGGGAAGAGCAATGCCATTCTTGTCTGCCACGCCCTCTCCGGCGATGCTCATGGTGCCGGGTTCCATGACGGCGATGAAAAGCCCGGCTGGTGGGATGCCGTCATCGGTCCCGGCAAGGCGCTTGATACTGACCGGTACTTCGTAATCTGCTCGAATGTTATCGGCGGGTGCAAGGGTTCGACCGGCCCGGCGTCTGCCAATCCGGCAACCGGGAAACCCTATGGTGCGAAGTTCCCGGTCATCACCATCCGGGACATGGTGAACGCCCAGAAAATCCTTGTCGATCACCTCAAAATAAGCCAGCTCTACGCGGTCGTCGGCGGCTCCATGGGCGGCATGCAGGTGCTCCAGTGGACGGTCACCTGGCCGGATCATATGAAAAAAGCCGTCGTGATTGCAACATCCGGCTATTCGACACCCCAGCAGATCGCGTTCAATGAAGTTGGCAGGAAAGCAATCATCTCCGATCCCCACTGGAACAATGGCGACTACTACGGGAAGGCGCTCCCGGCGCACGGCCTCGCGCTTGCCCGGATGGTGGGTCATATCACGTATCTCTCGAACGAGTCCATGCACGAGAAATTCGGGAGGGCATTGCAGGACCGGGACCGGATCGGCTTTGACTTCTCCACCGATTTCAAGATCGAGAGCTACCTCCACCACCAGGGCGATACATTCACCAGGAGGTTCGACGCCAACTCGTACCTCTACATAACGAAAGCCATCGATTACTTCGACCTGACAAAGGACGGCTCGCTCACCACCGGGTTTACCGGGGTGAAGGCTGCGTTCCTTGTTATCTCGGTCTCGTCAGACTGGCTCTACCCGCCCTACCAGTTGCAGGAGATCGTCTCGGCCCTGACGGCAAACGAGGCGGAGGTCCACTACTGCGAAATCCGCTCGAACTATGGCCACGATGCCTTCCTTCTCGAGTCCGGCCAGCTCAACTACATCGTGGGCAGATTCCTTTCCCGCACGGTGGTGCGGGATGTCATGATCACGGATGTCCGGACCATCGAGGAGGGGACGACGATAGCCGTCACAGCCCGGAGAATGGTTCATCAGAACATAAACCATATGCCGGTCCTCTCCGCAAACGGCCAGCTCGTAGGGATCGTCACGTCATGGGATATCGCAAAGGCGGTTGCCAGGAGCTTTCTCTGGCTGGACGAGATCATGTCCCGGAACGTGATAACAACCACGCCAGACGAATCCATCGAGGACGCGGCAAGGAAAATGGAAGAACATGCAATCTCGGCACTTCCGGTTATTGACGAGGACCAGCACGTGATCGGGCTCATCACGGCGGATGCGATCAGCATGCTTGTCGGGAGAGGAAACCCGTGAGGATCCTCTCCATCCATGCCAGCCGCGTGTGGTACCATGCAATGCAGAAGACGAAGATGGCAGAACCTACCGATACCCTTGAGGACAGCATGCAGGACTGCGTTGTCCTCTTCTGCTGTGTTGAGAAGCTGGACGAAAGGAACCCTGAGCATGTCATTATGAGTGCAAAGAAGAATGTGCTCTCCCGCCTGGCCAGGCTGAACGTGAATAAGGTGATGGTAGACCCGTACGCACACCTGACCAGCACGCTGGGTTCCCCGGACTGCGCTCTCCATATCCTCAACGGGCTGGAAGAGGCGCTCCGCTCTGATGATATTGACGTGAAACGGGCGCCGTTCGGCTGGTACAAGGAATTCGAGATCCATGGCAAGGGCCATCCGCTCGCTGATCTCTCCATGACCATCTGCCCCTATGAAGGGACCGAATGCGATTTCACGTGCCCGTACTGCCATCACCCGTTCAGGGAGGCGGATGCAGTGCATGTCTGCCAGCAGTCCGCCGAATGCACAGGAGCCTGTACCGGCAAAACGGGAATAACCGGAAAGAGAACATGACTGATATACCAGCAACACCGGAAAAAGCGCTTATCGTACTCGGGTGCCCGGAAGCACCGGCACAACAGGCGCTCGCATTTCACGTAGCGCACAACCTGAAAAAGCGAGGAACCGGCGTTCTTATCGCGGGAAACCCTTCTGTCCTCAGCCTGTTGAAAGTTTCGGATCCGGAGAAACACTACATCACGGATACGATGGTCCTGGAAAAGTGCATCGCCGAAGTTGTCGAGAAAAAGCGGGACTGCGATCTCTGTGTGGTCTTTGCGCACAACGATGCGGCGATTACCTATGCGGCGACGATGCGTTACCTGTTACCGGAACGAAGGTTGGTTGTGATAGTCTTTGGAAAAGATCCCGGGCCGCTTGCTGAAGAGATACATTTCCCCTGCGAGAAGATCGTAGAGAAGGCGGTACACAACCCGATGCAGCTTAAGAAAAAGATCAACGAGGTGTTTGGATGGGCTGTATCGAGAACCTGAAGTACGAGATGATCCTTCCGCTCGGCGCCTCGTTTAAGGAGTGCCGCGAGTACGTGGAGAAGAACTTTACCGAGTTCTGGTATGTCGACCCCGGCTACAAACTCTTCGATGAATACATCATCGGCCTTCCGCCCATCGCTCTCGGTATTGAGGATGGTAAAAAGATCATCTTTCCCTATACCAAACCCTGCCATGGGACGTACCTGCTCCGGATTGAAGATTCCGATGAGGTAGAGCGGGTACGAAAAACGGCGAGAAAGAAAAAATAACCTGGTGAAAAAAATTCATGAAGAACCAATGGCTGGTCCGGTACTCCGAGATTTTCTTAAAATCCGATCCGGTCCGGCGTCAGTGGGAAAATACCCTGATCGCAAACATCCGCGAAGTCATGCCGGGTGTTCATGTCAGGAACGAACGGGGCAGGATCTGGCTGGAGGGGGATGTCAAACCGGATCTTCTGAAAAACATTTTCGGAATTGTCTCGTTCTCTGAAGTCGAGCACATCCGTCTTAACGAGATCGAAACCCACCTTCCGGACTATTGCCGGCGCCACGGGATTGAAAAAGCAAAGACCTTTGCCCTGAAGATAAAACGGGTGGGAAAGCACGATTTCTCCTCACCGGAAAAGGCGATCGAGTACGGCAACCTTATCCGGAAGGAGTTCCCGCACATCAGGGTCAATCTTGCACACCCGGAGAAGGAGATCCACATCGAGATCCGGGCAAACGAGGCGTACCTCTATGACAACGTGACAAAAGCAGTCGGCGGCCTCCCGCTCGGAGTCGCGGGCTCGCTTGTCGCGCTTGTCTCGGGCGGCATCGACTCGCCGGTCGCCGCGTGGATGATGATGAAGCGGGGTCGCCGGATCATCCCGGTCTTTGTCGCACTTGATACATTTATCGATGAAACGACCATTGCCCGTGCAGAGCGGGTTGTCGGGGTTCTGGCACACTACCAGCCCGGGATAAAACTGACCGTCATTCATGACTCTTATCTGGCATCGGCAAAGCAGGAGCTGATCCAAAGGCATCTTGAGAAGTACACCTGCATCTTCTGCAAGCGCCGGATGTATAGGGTGGCAACAGCATTTGCGCTCCGGAAC
>JBAVWM010000416.1:0-3303 GCA_049697815.1 Methanoregula sp.
GCAAGGAGACGGAACAGGGACTGGTGGCCGATGATCAGCCCGGAGATTGCGGTCAGGCCGAGGAACGCGACCGCTGCGTACAGCGAGTCCGCGGTGGCAACGCCAAGACCTGACACGATCCCGTGGAGACGCCCGGCTGCGACCGTACGGTGGATACACACAAGGGAGATCGGGCCTACCGGTACGGCAAGGGTAAGGCCGATGATGATTCCCTGGATAAACAGGCCAAGATCCATGTAGTTCCGGCTTCCGGTTCGGTTGATTAAGAGGTTCCTGATCCGCTCAAGCGCCCTTGCCGGATTGCCGGCAGGTTCATGGATCAGGTTCCGTACTATCCTGTTGACTGTGCCCTGACTTCAATGTTGCATCCCGGAGCCGGTACGGGTAAGAACCGGCGGGTACGAAAAACATCCAGTTCCTGGATCCGGTGTCATCGGTTCATCGGGCCGCGGACGTGCATCTCCCATGATAATGGAGCCATTCTGTCACGGTACGGAAAAATACGCTGTTGTTCGAGGGTCCCATGCCGGTGCATGGTTGCCGGCCCCGTGCGATGTCAGAAAGGTTCCCGGGGGATAACGGGGAAGGATATGCGAAGGAAATATACCGTTCTTTAGAGAAAAGTGCGAGAAGCAGGAGTCGAACCTGCGAACGCCTGCGCGAATCGATCTTGAGTCGATCCCCGTTGACCACTTGGGTATTCTCGCTCGGAGTAATATTGGTTTTAGGATAGTAAAAGGCTTTGACAATCAGGACTTCTTTTCAAATTTACTGACATCGGAGAGGTAGCGAGCCGCATCAGCGGTGAGTCCGTGCCCCCGGGCGTCGTACGAGCGACTCACGGAGCGTTATATGCATGTGCCTAATCAACAGCGACGAGCATTCCGCGGCATTCTACGTGCGGGCCGGGCAGCGATCAAGGAATTCCTCACAGCAAAGCACGTGGAATTTGAGGAAATCGATCTGGCTTCCAACGATGCGGCCAGAGCCACGATCATCGAGAAGACCGGGCATCCCGGGGTACCCATTGTACAGATCAGGGACGAGTTTATCTTCGGGTATGATCCGAAAAAGATGGAGAGCCTGTTGAAATAACGCCACCCTTAGCCGGGTTTCCTGAACGCAACATCCATCAGGGCTCCGAAAGATATACCTCTTAAAGGAAATGACGTTGACCATGACAGAAACAATCCCCTATGAGATCACCGGTAAAACGGGAGAGATCGAATTCCGGCAGTACCCGTCCGTCGTGCTCGCGACCGTCGATAGTGACGGGAATGATACGGGCTTCAACCTGCTCTTCGCGTTTATCACCGGCAGCAACCATACAAAGCACAAGATATCGATGACCTCCCCGGTGATTACCTCCCGCCAGATCGCGATGACGGCGCCGGTTCTTTCCGATGCGAAATCGATGTCATTTGTGATGCCTCCGGGAAAAAGCCGGGACGACATTCCAGACCCGCTGGACAGCCGTATACGGATCATGACACTGCCCGCCAGAAAGGTTGCGGTCCTCCGTTTCAGAGGATATGCCCGACAGGATGAGGTGGAGGCAGCAGAGGAGCGGCTGCTTGAAGGGCTGAAGAAGGCAGCAATTGAGCCGGTCGGCGTTCCATTCCTGATGCGGTATAATCCTCCCTGGACACCTGGTTTCCTGCGACGGAATGAAGTGGCAGTGGAGATCGGGAGATAGGGTCCACGTCCTCGCGTGGCGATGCAGCCGCTGTCGCTTGAACATCGCGAAAAGCTAAGGTGTCATCATCCCAACAGGAAACACCGAAAAAAGCGAGGTGCTATGAACAGAGCCCCAGCATCAGCGAGTACGAGTAAATAGGACCGAGCGTCTGCATGCCAACCTCCAGGCACAGTTTCACAACACTCAAAACCATCCCCACAACATCTTGCAAAGCTAAAATCCAGGATCATAGTATTCCTTTGGTGTGGGTTACATCTCGCCGATGACGAATGCCGCCTGGACCCGTTTGAAAGTTCAATCCTGATTCCCTGCAAAATATCGGGTGTAACCTTTTTTTTGGGGGGGAAGAATTCCCGTTTGCAATCCTCGCTGCAGATCGCCGCCCCGGCGAACGCTTCGCACAGCTTCGTCGTGATCGCACCCCCGGCGACCGTATTCACCCGGTTCACTATTCCAAAACCCCATTTTTGGGACTCCCTGTCGGAAAAAATGACATGTATATTCGTGTTCTGGCAGCCTTACCGTAGTCCGGAGGGGGTAAATATATGGAGGGAAAACAGTCCCGATTTTTAAGGCATCACTCGGAAGACTTTGAAAAATTCAAAAATCTTATTCCAGTATACTGTTAAATATCGTGAGCCTGTTGCTTTGGGAGGGCAGGGTTGTCCCCTCGTCTGTGGGGGATGATGGTGGAATGGCGGTATGAGTCAGGCAACGGATCAACGCCTCCAGGGTTCACATGAAGTCCGCAAGGCCCAGCTGTTCGTGTTTCTCCTCCCCGAACGTGGAGGTGATTGCAAGGTCGAGCACCTCCATCCGCTGCCTGGTGTACTCGGAGACATTGTACTTCCGGCAGATCGCCCGCGACATCTCCAGATACTTCTTGACAGATCCTTCGTGGACGGTGGGGATGATGTTGCCGTTGCAGATGCCCCTCCCCCGGAACTTCGTGCACTTGCCGGCAAGGGGCATCCGCCGGTAACTCGTATTGCACTTCGTGCACCGGAACTTCTGCTTGGAAAAAGCCGAGAGGTTACCCATGAGATCGCGGAGGAAATGCGTGGTGAGCACCCGTTCTGCCACATCGTCCACGTCAACGGCACGGATCTTCTCAGCGAGCACCAGCTCCGCTTCGAGCTTGTCGGTCATCGACTTCATCTGGGTGTACATGGATTCGAGCGGCCCCGATGAGATATCCGAGGTATCGTGCGTGAAACGGAACCCTTCCATTTGCGCCGGTGTCCCGATCCTGTTCTCCACGCGGTCGATGAGCCGGGCAATCGTTTTTGGTTCTGCATAGGAGAGGGCACTTGTATAGATCTCAACCGGGTAATGGTCGCAGACATCGACGTTCAACGCTTCCTTGTCGATCTCGGCCGGATCGATCCGGCTCGTCAGGACGAGAGGGGCGTCCATCGAGCCGCCCCGGTTCTGGGGCAGGAACGAGCGGGAGAAGTTGATCAGGCCGTCAAGGAGTAGCATGATGCAGTCCTCGTCGCCATCGCACTGGCCGGTGAAGATCCCGTTTGCCGTCAGGGTATGATCGGTATCAACCGTCAGGCAGTAAACCCGCTCCTCGGGAGCCGGTACCGGTTCGGCCACTG
>JBAVWM010000417.1:0-6329 GCA_049697815.1 Methanoregula sp.
TATCCTGTACCTCGACGGGGAGACCCTCATCGATCTCCCGCTTTCGGAACGCCGCAAACGACTCGAGGCCGTCGTGAAACTCCACCTCGCCCCGCAGGTGACAAGCGATGATCCGGCCGTCATCACGAAAACCTATGACAATGCCCTTGCCGCCGGCCATGAAGGGATTATGATCAAGGTCCTGACCTCGCCGTACTCGCCGGGCCAGCGGGGAAAGAACTGGATCAAGATCAAGCCGGAAGTAGACACCCTCGACCTCGCGGTTATCGGCGCCGAGTGGGGCGAAGGGAAGCGGGCGCATGTCTTCGGCTCGTTCCTTGTCGCCTGCCAGGATGCGGGAAAACTCATCCCCCTGAGCCGCGTGGCAACCGGGTTCTCGGACGAGCAGCTCGCAGAGGTCTACGATATGCTCAAAGACCGTGTCCTCAAAACATCCGGCAAAGAGGTGATGTTCGAGCCCTCACTCGTCTTCGAGGTGGGGTACGCCGAGTTGCAGGCAAGCCAGAACTATGGGGGCGGGTTTGCCCTCCGCTTCCCGCGGTTCATCCGCATCCGGGACGACAAGGATATCCCCGATATAGAGACCCTTGAGAGTATCCGGCAGCGCTATAAGCGGCAGACAACGTCTGCACAGGCGTATCAGGCTTAAAAGAGCGTCCGCTGGGTCCGCATTTCGGGAATGAGCGTGCTGTGCGGTACCCACGTGCCGGATCCGATAAGGGAAACCGCCTGCACAACTGCCATGTCAAGCGACGCACAGGAGACCGGCGTTACGCTCATCGCTTTCCGCACCGCTTCGCGGATCACCCATGTCCCGAGCGGTGCCCAGTAGTCACTCGATATACTCCGGACTACCACTACGCGGGCGGAGCGCCGGATACTCATGAGATATTCGCAGACTGCGAGCCGGGCGGAGTAATAGGCACCGGAGATCGGGGAGTATCCGTGCTTGGTCATCCCCTCCCGGTCCTGCACGATCACCTCGTCATCACCGGCCCAGAGCGTGTGCTTTCCCCAGACCTCGATCATCTCGTATTTCCAGTCGCCCGGCAGGAGTATGGTAACGATGCGGTTGCCATATATTTCACCGGAAAAGACCTGGATCTCCTCAAGGGGTGCAAAACGGGCGATCTTTTTTTTCAGCCCGGTTGAGAGGGTATCGTCCACGGCCGTGATCGCCCAGCGGGTGGGGACGAACTTCCGCCGCTTCCCAAGCAGCCCGGCAGTCATGAGCTGTGCGATCTGGTAGACATCGACGCCATCGCTGTTCAGGGCGATTGCCGCATCGGTTGCCACGATATCTGTGTCCGACGTGATCCGGTCGACCGCCCGGCCAACCTTTGCACTCCCGACAAGATCCATTTTTTTAAGTGCCCCCAGAAAACCCACCGGTGATACGGTGCCATCAAAATGCAGGGAGAACTCGACCGGCTTTTCAAAGGTCACGTCCACATCGACCGGGACCGAGGAGAGTGCGATCTCCTGCAGGCCGCCGGCAAGCCGGAGGATCGAGGAATTCCCGCGGATGGTGCGGGCACGGATGCCCACAATATCCTCTATTCCGAGATTGTCCCGGATCCAGTCCGGCGGATTATCCGTATCGTTGATGAGGAGCGGCCCGCCACGGACATCGGGGTACCCGAAACTCCCGATGAAGACCGAGGGCGAACTTCCCTGGTACCAGCTTGCGGGTTTTGCCGCAACCTGCGCGTGGAACCGGCTGACAATGGGACAGCGGGGAAGCCCGCACATTCCTTTTCCCTTACATTCGGCGCACGGCATCACGGTAAAGGCTCCCGGAGGTCAAGGACCACTGTAACCAGGCCGGCATACCGGTCGAGGATTCCCTGCACCCAGTCATCCCAGCAGACCGGCCCTTCCGGGACAGACGCTGCAATCTGTGCCCCTACATCATCGTCCCTCTCCGGCCGCGTGTCGATGACCAGCGATCCGGGAGCAAAAGCGGAAGGGAGGATGGCATCGCAATCATTGTCGGTGATGCCGAGGACCGGAATGCCGCGGTGCGTGCAGATATGCCCGGAGACCATCGTCGTATCGTCCCCGATGGCCAGCACGCCGCAACAGTCCCCGGCAAGCCGGGCATAGATCTCGTGGCCGCAGTGGTCGATGACGACAATGCGGCCGTACCGTCCTGCCCGGCACCCATGCCGGGCAACGGACGAGCGGATGGTGCCGCTCTTGCACCAGGCTGTACTGATATCAAGAGTGCCCATGCACAGGAGTTTTTCCATCCCGTGCGGTTTCAGCTCGAGACCGCTGACCGGCTCAACAGTTCCCTGCCCGCTCCTGAGCACGACCACGTCTGCGGTTGCCCGCCCGATGACGATACCGTTCACATAGACCGGTTCGCCCGGAATACAGCCCCGGATCTGCCGGGTATGGCGGGGTGGTTGTGCCACAGCGGTCATTTCCTCAAGCGCAAACCCTGTCAGGTCAGCGAGAGTTCCCGCAAGCGTCATGTCACCGCCATTCCAGCAGTAGACCTTTGCATCGGAACACTCCACCTGCACGAGCCCGCGGCAGCCAAGCCGGGACGCGACGATCTCCCCAAATACCCGTCCTGAGTACGGGGACTTGCCGCGGTTGGCAAGGAATACCGCTTCCTTAAGATCGTTCATAACCCTGCTGGGCGGGCGGCCATCAAACTCTACCGGCAGCCCCGACTCCTCGGCTGCTGTCCGTGCCATCACGCCTGCAACGATAACACGGCCGGGGGAGAGGCGTTCCAGCAGCCACGCGGCATCCCCGTGATCAAAGACTTCAGGGCCGTGGATCACCATCACTGCAGGGTGGTGCGGGGAATTATTCCGGCGGGTGCTCATCATGGCGGGGGGATGCCGGCAGGCAGGAACCCGGGCTGCCGTGGGGAACACAGGATTGCGCCCGGACGGTGGCTTTCACAAATTTGCTGTCGAACTCATTGGACGGGATCTGCCATCCCACATCGTACCGTGCGCCGCATTCAGGGCAGATAAGGATCACACGGAAGACCTCCCGTATGGACGTGACGGGAGAGTTCCTGTTAGAACCGGTCCTGACAAACGAGGTATGAAATCCCCTGTCATACCCGCATGCCGGACAGGTATGGAGCTCGTTTTCGACCGGGAGGCTGATTATTTCCTTGAGATCGGGCATAAGGTACGCTCCTGCTGATGCATTGGCAGCCGCACGGATATCAGGATTTCCTCCGGTTGACCGTTGCGATGATGAGATCCATCGCATTCTTTCTGCCATTGATCGTTTCGTGGAACTGCCGGAACGGCCGGGGGCGTAAGGTCATCGCTTCATCAATTTTTTTCTCAAGAAGTTCCCGGGTTACGGTCCTGCCGTCAACCGCTGTTCCTGCTCCCATCTCAACGATCTTTCGTGCATTATTCTGCTGTTCGGGGTGGCCCGGGTCCATGATGATCAGCACCGGTTTCTCGAAGAGCAGCGCCTCGTGCAGGGTGGTGAGGCCCCCATGGACGATTGCAATCCGTGCCCGGGCAAGGTGCTCGTAGAGGTTCGGGACATACCCGTGGGATACGAAATTGCCGGAGGATTCCGGGAGTTTTTCACCGGAATAGAAGACATCGAAATGCAGGTCTTTTCTTTTGTCGGCTATCTCCTTGAGGGTCAGGTACATCGGGAGTTTGTAGGGCTCTCCCCCGAAACTGGTGAAAATGGTTTTTTCCTCATACACATACCGCGCCGGATCAAAGATATAAAAAGGCCCGCAGAAGGCATATTTTGCCTTGTCCCCCTTCCGCACAACCAGGTTATACTCGCTGACCGTATCGGGAGGAGGGTAATCCGGTACAAGGACGAGGTTGGCAAGATGGATATAATGGCGGATCAGGAAATTGAGGATACGCCAGACCGGGGTGATTGCTCCGTCAATACCGTTGAAATGGTTTTGGTTGGTCACGAATACGACCGGAATCCGGTTTATACGCCCGGCGAGCATCCCCCCGTACATGGTATCGCAGACAACGCAGTCAAAGCGATGTTTCCTGATGAGACGGTGGATGTTCAGCCAAGATCGTACCATATCAAGCACGATTCCTTTCGAGTACCAGAGGGTCTTTTGCAGGCTGAAAAATCCGTCTTCACCTTCGAGACAGACCTCCCGGGGGGTACAGTACAGGTTCGTACAGCCATGCTGGCTCATGAAATCATAGGATTTCCCGTACCCGGCAAAGTGGACTTCGTGGCCGTGCTGCTGCAGGTAATGCCCGAGGTGGAGGGACCGCGAAGCGTGCCCGAGTCCTTCCCCGCAGACAACAAAAAGGAGTTTCATGGTGATCCTGCCGGCATGGTCTGTTCTCTTTCTTCGTTTCCGGGTGCCGGGCTGCCTTCAGGCTGTCGGCAGAGCCTGCTGCGTGGATTCTTCAGGGAATGCCGGGATGATGATCCAGGCAGCGAGATAAACGATGATACCGATGCCAGGGGAGAGGAGGGTAACAACCGCCCGGACCAGGCGGATGATGGTCGGATCGACATCGATGTGTTCCGCGAGTCCCCCGCAGACTCCGCCAGGCATCTGCACTGTTCCGGAGCGGTACAACCATTTCATGTACACAAAATGGTAGTGTAAGATTAAAGAATTCGCGCTTTTTATAAGAACAGGCTGCCATAAACAATGACATTCCCCCGTCAGGATCCGGATGACCGCATTGGACACCGTATCCGGTACCGTTCAGGATCGGGATTTGGGCCTCTGCCCTTTCATTGATGATAATCAACAGGGAGGGGTGACGGGCGGCAAAAGCCGGGTACCCCTGCCGTTTCCATGAGCCTTTTCATGCCGGAAGTTCAAGGTATGTACGGGTAGCATGCATGACAGGGAACGGAAATGCGGTAAAAACAGCAACCTTCGGCGCGGGCTGTTTCTGGGGCGTCGAGGCTGCATTCCGGAAGGTACAGGGTGTTACGGCAACGGCGGCCGGGTACATGGGGGGGGCAACAAGGAACCCGGGCTACGAAAAGGTATGCACAGGAGAGACCGGGCATGCCGAGGTCGTGCAGGTCACCTACGACCCGGCACAGGTAACGTATGAAGAACTTTTGTCCGTCTTCTGGTCGATCCATAACCCGACCCAGCTGAACCGTCAGGGGCCCGACGTGGGATCGAATTACCGTTCGGTCATTTTCTATCACGATGCGGAACAGGGACGTATTGCCCGGAAATCCAGAGACGATCTCCAGGTTTCCGGCAGGTTCGGCTTTGGCAAGATCGTGACTGCCATCCAGCCGGCAACGGAGTTCTGGCGGGCGGAAGAGTATCACCAGCAGTATTTCGAGAAGCATGGCGGCCATGGTGCCTGCGGGATCTAAAATCCGTTCCATACCATGAAAGTAATTTCATATATTCCTGAAACGATATCAGGGAACTAGGGTATTTTCTGATTTTCTTCAAATCATCGCCGTTCTCATTGAGGGAGTAATCACGGTAATTGCAGTACTTCTCGCAACCCGGCAGCAGAAGCCCTATGGCGGGGGTACAGCTGTCACGTTCGGGCTCTTTGTGCTCTTTGACGCCGTCCGTATCTTCGCCCTGCCCGTGCCGGAAATTGCCCGGGCTCTCAGCCTGCTTGTTGCCTGCGGATCCATGCTGTACGCGGTCTTGCTGATGTACAGGGAACCGGAGTGCCGGCACAACCCAAGAAATAATTTTCCTGCTCTGCAGAAAACATTTTTTTCGTAAAATCATGCCCCCCCCTCCTGCGCCACCAGTCCCCATTGGGGGACGGGGCGCATAACGATGACCCGAGGCAGGTTGCAGGTAATACGTCGTCATCGTAATGGGGGGTGGCCCCAGCGGCGGGTGCAAAGCCCCCGAGAGGGTCAGAGTTTCCTGAATGATTTCTCCAGAGCACATTTTTTCAGTCGCGTTATCCCCCACACCCTGTCAGCGGGTAACCTCAGCGCCGGATGATGAAGGCGGACAGTCAATACTGGTCGGACCGGTGCTGGATTCCTGCCTGCCGGCTGCCGGGCGGAGTGGACAGGCACGGGCCCGGGGGATCCCGCATTTCTGGGCCAGCCTGATCTTCACTCGATAAACTGATGCGTGAGGTTCATGACGTCCCGGTACGGAATCACGCCGACGAGCCGGTTCTCCTCATCTACAACCGGAATTGAGCGGAACCCGTACCGTGCGAATTCCTTTGCCGCTTCCTTAAGGGTGCTCTCTGTGGACAGCGTAATCACGTTCTCGACCATAACGTCCCGAAGGAACGCCTTATCATCCGCCTGCAGGAGCTCACGGAGATCAATGATGCCGAGCAGGTGTTCGTTCTCGTCGACAACATGGATGTACATGATGA
>JBAVWM010000418.1:0-11260 GCA_049697815.1 Methanoregula sp.
ATCTACTACCTGATGGTATCTGGTATATTATATCTTTTCAGGTGACGGCATTTCATCCGGAAAACCTGTTAAAGGGGACTTCCTGTTATTTTCCCTATTTTTCTGGTATTTTTCTCTTTTGTGTAAAAAGCACAAAAAGACCATATTTTATATACCCCTGTTGATTACCATACAGTATGGAGAGCAAGGCCGATACCGGTAAGATTATCATAAAAAAACTATCACGGGCAATCTTTTTTTTTGTAATAATCGCCGTGGCAATCCCGCTCCTTGTGGGCACTCTCACCGGAACAACGGCGAGCAGTATTCTCAGTCTCATCTCTTCAACGTTTATCCTGCAGGCCGGTGCTCCTGTTGTTGGAGTAGCGCTCGGTATTTCCTATCCGGTAATTATCATCACCATGGTATGTTTTGCTCTCGGTATGGCCTTAGCCGTCTTTGAAATATGTGACAGCCTGTCATCCTCTTCGCAGAGGGTGCAGAAATCGCTTGAAAAGGTAGAAAAGGCGAGCGAGAAATATCCCCAGGTCCAAAAATACGGTGTTATATCCTGTTTTTTTATTGCATGGATACCCCCGTTTGGCATTTATGGAGCACCTTCATTTGCATGGCTGATGAACTGGAAACGATTACCTGCAACTATCATCATTGTATCCGCCTTCACCGTAGCTTCGGTTTTTGTCCTGTTCTTTGCCTCCAAAATTCCTCAAATAATGTTCCTTGCAGCAAACCTCGGGGCGGTGATCTTTATCGTCACGAGCATGGTCACCCTCGGCCTGTCAAATACAGTTCCTCAGATCCTTGCCCCGCTGAGAGATAAAAACCTTATAATCCGCGTTATCCTTGTTAATTTCATACTTGTTCCCGCGCTCGCCTATCTGCTGGTTGCAGGATTTAACCTCCCCCTCGGTCTTGCGCTTGGGTTGATCCTGGTTGGTACGGCTGCCGGCTCACCGTTCCTTCCCAGAGTAATCCAGATAAATGCCGATAAACGCGAGCTCGCAGGAGCACTCGGGGTTCTTCTTACAATACTTTCTGTCTTCTATATCCCTGTTATCGTTCCATTCATGGTCCATGGCGGGGCTTCAATCAATCCCCTTTATTTATTCGTGGCGTTTATTATCATGGTCCTCCTCCCTCTTGGAATAGCACTGCACCTCCGGTCCGGGAGAGAAGAGAAGGTGGCACGAATACTTCCCTGGCTGGACAGGACATCGTACGGTGCATTCTTTGCGGCTTTTATCGGGGTGGCATACGTGTTTTTCGATCAGCTGACCGCAATTATAGGTGCCGGAGGTTTCATTGCGATGATCCTCTTTATCCTGGCTGCATTTGGCATCGGGTATCTCTGTGCTGGAAACGAACCAGGTATGCGGGGAGTTTTTGCATTTGGCACCGCCCAACGGAATCTTGCCGTCGCCTTGGTACTTCCCTTTCTTGACCTGGTGTCGCATTATGGTTCTTCCGCCTATGATCCGAACGTCCTGATTATGATCCTGACATCAGGTCTGGCCGGTCTTATTATCCTGATGGTCCTCGGAAAAAGGCTACCAGGGAAGGGTAATTCCGGCTGATTATTGGCAGGCAACAGAATAGATGCATACAACTTCCTGAAACCAGGAATCTCCAAAAGAAATGGTATTTATGTTTCCATAACAAAAAAAAAAGAAGGACGGAAATACTCAATGAATTCTGAAACGATACTCATCATCAGTATTTATCTTTTTATCCTTACATCCATGCTCTTCATCGGGCTTGGCCATACGTACCGGGACATTCTCGCACCCTTTAAGAATGTGAAGCTCGTACTGTTTGCGCTCCTTGTCAACCTCGTTTTAATCCCGGTTGCAGGTTACCTGATTGCAACGGTATTTGCCCTTTCCGGGGCGCTCTTAATAGGATTTCTCCTGATGACCAGTGCACCGGGAGCCTCCTATGCGCCGAGAATTGCCGAGATTGCTGAAGGTGATGTACCGTTCTCTACCGGGCTCATGTTCCTGCTGTCCTCCGTAGCACTTGTTTCGGCGCCCATTACGATACTCCTCCTTCTGCCAGAAGGTAGTGGGGTCAGTGTCTGGCCGGTTATCCGTACGCTCCTCCTGCTGATGTTCATTCCCATGGTTATCGGCCTTGTCATCCGTGCCATACGGCCTTCAACAGCTGAAAGGCTGATGGGGCCGGTAGTCTGGACTTCCTATATTATGATCCTCGTGGTGATGGTGACGGCTTTGGCGATGAAATTATTCTCTCAAGACCCTGTCGGCGGACTGATCAGCCTGTTTGGGACCCTGGGAGTCCTCTCGATTGTTCTTGCTGTGGGGATATCGCTCATCCTCGGATACCTGTTCGGTGGGCCAGCGGAGGGTACCCGCCGGTCACTTGCCACCGGTTCTGCCAATCGCAACACCGGGATGGCCCTGCTCTTTGCTGCCAGCATTTCCTCAGAGATCAGCGAAATTCTGTCAGTTCTTGTAGCATACATCGTTATCCAGATTCTGATTTCAGGCATTGTTGCCGCGAAGTGGAGAAAGAAGCCTGCCACCGGGTCCGGGAAACGTTCATCAGAATCACAATAATGCGAAGAACAGTTTTTTCTCGAAACCGGGGAGATATTCAGGATCGAACCTGTCCATGCGCATTTTATCCAGGAAATCTGTTATCGGTGTTGATAGCCTGTTACACGGTCAATAGTGGTCTTGCCTTCAAAAAAATTTCCTTTCCTTTGGTATTCAGTACCAAGAAGTGATGGTTCTTTAACATGAGTTCATGCGATATCAGCGGGAAACATTGATATACTCCGCATTACCCGGAAGGGTTCCCGGTTCAGGATTAATTACCACTATTTCCGGTGGGCAAAGATACCGGAACTCCCGCACCTGATCGGACGTCCCTATCCCCCGGGTGACGTACAGCGGTATATCACCTTTCCAGGACAGGCCACGTATCTGGATAATCTGGAAATAGTTAATCGCCCAGACAAGGGGAATTCCGTACTGTCCGCCGTGAGTGTGACCGGAGAGGATGAGGTCGGCATCCCAGCCAGGCAACAACGCAGGTTCATGAACAAGGTAAATGGTATAGGCACCGGTATCGGGAATTTCAGGGGAATCTGCCCTTTTCGCCCAGATGTCATCAATGCCGACCAGAACAAAGCGTTTTCCGTCACTTTTCATCTCAACGTATTCATTGCGAAGGACGGTTACCCCGTTCCGTTCCAGAACCGAGGCTATAGCATCTGCATGCTCCGGATCAGGGAAATCGCTATACAGGAAACCGGCATCGTGATCGGTCGAGCGGAGCAGCAGTTCGTTCAACCATGAGATCCGCCCTTCAACACCTCCGCCATTGATGCCGGCCCGGTAATCATGGTTCCCAAGGATGGCGTATACCGGCGCATCGATTCCTCTCCACACTTCCTGAAGCGACAGGTTTTCGTCTCCATGGAGAGAAAAATCCCCGCCGATGAGGACTACAGAAGGGTGCAGGCTGTTTATTACCTTGATCACTTCCTTTGTGTGCTCAATGTTCTCAGGCCTTACATGAGGATCGGCGATAAATACAATTCTCTCCGGGGCATCGGGGATCGAGAGTGCAGTGACCTCAACGGTCCCGGCTTCCCACTGCATATAGCCGATAAGAATGATGCAGCATATGACCAGGAAGATGGATGCCAGCACACCATACCAGAAAAGACCTGCGGATTTTTTCACTATCTCACAGAATGAATTGGAGTAAGCGTCCAAATAGGTTCGCTTTTTACCTGATCGGAAAATTTTTATAAGATTATCAATAGTTGGAGTGAAGTCTGCTCTATGATTATTACTGTATAAAAAAAAGTATCCGGTTTAACGGGAAGGATATACCTCCCGAAGCTCTACGTGGCTTTTAGCTTCTTAAGTTCAGGTGCAATCTTTTTGAGGATCTCACTGGTATAAGGTTTTACATACACCAGATAGTTCCCGACAACGATAAGCTTCCCGACAGGAGTGCCGCGGCCGACAGACTGGGAAGTATAGAGCAGGACAGCAGCATCCCGGGACCCGGCACTATCGAAAGCCTGAGTCCGGACCGTGTATATAGTCCCGTTTTCATCGGACAGGGTGTAGATTTTTCCGCCGGTTGCACCTGCAACTGGCCACAGGGAATCAGTGACATTGACCACCTTAATCCCGGCAGCCTGCGCTGCCACGCGTAAGGGTTCACCGCTCACCACATGATACGGTTCAGCGGTAGAGGAAACAAGCAACCAGCCGATTGGCAGCATGAGGACCAATATGATGACCAGGATAACACCCCATGAGCCATCCTTTCCGGTTGTCATACATACCCTCCTTTTTGAGGACGGGAACGCGATGCGATCATTTCAATTCATCCCCCTTTGTGCCGGTTACAATCCAGCTTGGTTTTTTCATTTTCAGGAAAATAAGCGGCGGGACTGCAAGGAGGAATGTACCGAGCAGTACGCCAATTACATAGGATACTGCCTCGCTTGAGGAGAAATCTCCGGTTGGCATGAGCCCTACGATAAATGCAAATAGAACCCCGAATGCGCCCATGCCCCCTATCAGCCAGATACCCGGAATCCCTCCGGGTATTTTGAATGGCCGTGGTGCATCCGGTCTGCTGTACCGGAGTTTTATGAGTGCAGCAAAGATCAGAAGATACACGATGCACAGTAACTCGACCGTCATGGCAGAAAGTACCCAGTATGCCTGGTTGACCGACGGCAGGAACACATACAGAAGGGATATGAACGATCCGATGAGTGCCTGGATAACCAGCACCGCCACCGGTGAACCATATTTGTTTGTACGGTTGAACAGGGGAGGCATATTGCCCTCATCGGCAACAACCCCGAGACCTTTTGCCGGGCCGATGAGCCAGGCAGCAAGGGAGACCACCCCGCCAATCGTGATCAATACTGCCATCGGCGCGATCGCTTCGGGAATACCGAGTGCCGTGAAGAAATACTCGATCGCCTGCATAACACCTGCTGCCAGATTGAGCTGGTCTGCGGGAATGACAAAGGCTATCGCCAGCGTTGCCATGACCGTGCAGAAGAATATGATAACTGCGGACAGCGCCATTGCCTTTGGAAAATCGGTTCTCGGGTTACGGGTTTCCAGTGCGTGAAAGCCTGCCATTTCCATACCTGCAAACAGGAGGATAACCGTTGCGAAGAACGGCAGGGTTGAGAGGTCAAACGTTGGCACGATCTCATCCAGGGAAAACGGCGGGAGAACGATGGCGGCTCCTGAAACAATCCAGTACACCCCAAGCCCGATTATCAGGACTGAGGGGATGATGCTCCCGAGGATCACACCGTAGTTCTGGAACTTACTCGATACGTTCTCCCCGAAATACGCAACTGCCGTTGTGCCCCAGAATGCGATCATCATTACGACGAACAGGTAGACCGGGTTACTCGCGAGTTCAGGAGCAATAGCAAACGCAAGGGTTGATGCGATAAAGGCAAGAACCGTCGGGAACCATACCAGGTTATTGGACCACTCGCAGAAAATGGCGGTAAAACCACCTTTTTCACCAAATGCCTCTTTACACCAGGCGTACACCCCGCCGTCCTTGTCTGCCAGCATCGTTGCCAGCTCTGCCCCGGCAAGGGAAATCGGGATGAGGAACAGGACGGTCCCGATAATGTACCACCCTATGCACTCCCATCCATAGATCGCCATGGACGGGAAATTCCTGATACTGAGCACAGCAGCGACATTGATCATTGCGAGAGCAAAGATCCCCAGCACTTTCGCGGGCGCAATGCCGTTGTTCCGGGGCGTAGCGGAATCTCCGCTCATGGTCGCCCCTCCCTGATACAATACATCATGTATTCACCTTTCCTGTTTTCAACGCCGTGGGTTTCATGTTCGAAACCCGGGAACTGCTTGTCGAAATCCTGCATCGATTTCAGGTACTGGAGCAGGGGTTCTGTCAGTTTCCCGGTCCTTTCCCCGGGGGCAAGAAGCGGGATGCCCGGCGGGTACGGAATAATACCGGTTGCAACGACACGGTCCCCCGCTTTTGAGACCGGGACCTGCTCTACATCTCCCCGTACGAGTGCCTTATATGCATCGGCATAGCTGACAGCCGGTACCGGGAGGATGGAGAATGCTTCCTGCAGCAGTTCGCACATCCGGTGTTCCTTCTTGAACAGGTGCATATCGTCCGATAGCTTTGTAAGGGTCATTTTTCCGTACCGCTCCGGATAGGCATTCGTGAGATCGGGGAAGATCTCCTCAAGCGGAGTTTTCTCATCATAATGACGTTTGAACTCGAAGAGCTCTGTGATCAGGGTCCCCCATTTTCCTTTCGTAATGCCCATCGAGAAGAGAAACAGGATATTATAGTCACCCGATTTCTCGTTTACGATCCCCCGGGTATCAAGGAATTTGACGACTATAGGAGCCGGAATCCCCCAGGTATCCAGCGACCCGTCATCCCGCACACCGGGAGTTGTCACCGTGACCTTGATGGGGTCAAGCATGCAGTAATCATCCGGCAGTCCCACAAAACCATGCCATTTCTCACCGGGGTGCAGCACCCAGCAGGACGGGTTGTCCCGCAGGGTCTCAACCGATGCCTTTGCAAAGGGGACTTTCTTCTTCGTCTTTGGATCGGTAACGGTATCCGGCTGCCACATACCAAACCACCAGTCTTTCGATGTGCCCGAACCGCATACCTCATGATAGATACGTGCCATTGCCCGCCGGAACCTGATCGCTTCTTCAATAGATTCCGTGGTCAGTACCCGCCCTGCTGCACCGTCCATCATCTTTGAGGAGACGTCCAGGGATGCCATGATAGTATAGAGGGGCGAGGTGGAACTGTGCATCATGAACCCCTCGTTAAACCTTGAATGCTCTATGGGTACCTTCCCGTTCCTGATATGGATCATGGATGCCTGTGAAAGAGCTGCCAGGAGTTTGTGGGTTGACTGTGTGGCAAAGACGGTCGGTCCTTTCGGGTCTCTGGCACCGTCCCGCATAGCAAACCGTTCGCGGTACAGGGGGTTAAACCTGGCATACCCATACCATGCCTCATCGAAATGGATACTGTCAACGCTCTTTTTAAGGATTTCTTCGACCCGGGTTGCCTGGTAACAGAGCCCGTCATAGGTCGAGTTCGTAATGATTGCATGAATAGGTTTTTTACTGGCGATCTTTTTCGTTAACGGGCAGGCATTGATTTTTTCTGCGATCTTCTTGGCATTCATCTCATCCGGAGGTATCGGACCGATAATCCCGTAGCGGTTCCTTGTCGGGATCATGAAAACTGCCACTGAATGTGTCATGGTAAGTGCGTGTTCGGCAGATTTATGGCAGTTCCTGTCAACAAGCACGACATCGTCTTTGGTCACCCGGCCAAAGAAAACAATCTTATTTGCCGTGGATGTCCCGTTTGTCACGAAATAGGTCATATCGGCGCCAAATACTTTCGCTGCATAGCGTTCAGCCTCTCCAAGAGGCCCGGAATGGTCCAGCAGGGATCCAAGTTCCCCGACAGAGATTGAAAGGTCAGACCTGAAGAGTTGTTCCCCGAAGAATTTATGGAACAGACGGCCGGCGGGGGACTTGCGGAATGCTGTACCGCCGGCATGTCCTGGCGTGTGCCACGAATATTCAAAATCCTTTGAGAACTTAACCAATGCACCGAAGAACGGGGGATAAAGGCGTTCCTCGTACCTGTTGGCTGCAGCCCTGATACGGCCCGCGATAAACTCCGGTGTATCTTCCATGATATAGAGATACTCGTTGATCTCTCTGATCGTATCGATCGTGAGAATGGATGAGGTATCCCCCATCGGCCCCATCATCAGGAAAATGGGAATATCTTCGTTGCGCTGTCTGATCTCATGGATAAGGTGTTTTGCGTCAGCATTTTGTTTCGATTTGGCGCCCCCGAGAGTTGAGCTTATCAGGAGACAATCAACTTCGGGAAGGTTTGCATATGCTGACCTGGCATCCTCAACGGAAGCAATTGTAGCAACCTGGATATCAAAATCAGACAGTCCGTTAACAATCCTTTTTACGGTACGTCCATGTGGTGTATCGGTATTCACCGCATCATCAATAATAACTACAACGAGTTTTTCTGGTTCGCTCATCTATCCCTCCAGATCAGTACAATCAGGATTTTATTGTTCCGGTACTGCCTATTTCCGGAACTACACCTTTGTTGCTTGTTCGATGCGATTCCTCCGGAATACTATCCCGTAATCAATGTCATCTGATACGTGAGCCGGGGTGTAAATAATGAGAATGCATCAAAGAGATCCGTTCGTTCAGGTAGTGCCCCCACTCCTTACGAACAGTTTTGTATATTAAGAAAATATTTATAATTTTCTGTTGTTTTTACTTCTTACAGGGTTGGGACCGGATGTTGAAAAATGATGAAATAATATACTATTGTGGCCGGTGTTTTAGCGTTGATTTTTTCATGACATTTACATTCAGTAAAGATTGACTCATGAGAATTGCTTTTTTGTGCAATCTGATATTTTTAGTGATAGTTCCCCGGGTGGCTCCCGGATGCAATTGCTTCCGAACTGGTCCGCGTCACCATCACTATCCGCAAAGGGGTTAAAAGGGAGAGGCATTTTCCCTTTGTCTTTACTGTAATCGATACAACACATATCAGCCTTCTTCCCAGAGTTTCGGAGTTCTCAATTCCTGAATTCTGGAAAAAATTGCTTTGTAGAAATCAACCAGAATGCCATGACGCTCCTGGAGCACGCAGGTGTGCCCCCGCCGCCGGGGCATCCCCATAATGCGATACGTGACGTATTACCTGTGAAAAATCTCTCGTAATTTCCAGCAAATTCAACCCATTGTATGGTAATGCGTCCTCTCACCCAACGGGAGCCTGGTGGGGCAAGAGGGTGCGAGTATGAAAAAAACAGGGTTTCTTCAGAGCGGAAAAAAATAATCAGTTTTTTTTGGTCTCACCGTTTTCTCATCAGGACTATCGATAGTAAACCAATGAGAGAGAGAGCCGCAATTACGGGCAGAACGGAGAGTGGGGACTTTGTGGTTGTTGGCTGGACAAGGGGAGCGAGGGCAGCATTGATGACGACATTCTGCCCGGGGCTTATAGAGCCTGAGGCGGTATAAGGTTGATAACCTTCCATCCGGATTTCAACCGCAAAGCTCTTTGCATCGACTAACGGAACATTGTCGAAAGATAACGGGGTAACACCTTTATAGGAATTGTTGATGTAGACATCGGCCCCGCTCGGGTCGGAAAAGATATCCGCGCTCGCCGTTGTAGGTGTTGCTGACGCAGGCTGGAGAACTGCTGATACCTGTGCGGTTGTCCCTGCCAGGATATTCGCAGTTGTTATGTATTCCTGGTATCCTGACTTCTTGATGACGGTTTTATACGTGCCCGGGGAAAGACCGGTGATATAGAGTGGGCCGGAAGCGCGTGTTTCTCCCCGGTATACATCATTGAGATAGACAGAAGCCCCGGAGGGTGATGAATAGACATCGAGATCACCGCTCGTCGGGTTCGAGAGCGGGGTGAGGGCGGCAGACATAGAGACGGTCTGACCGGTATTCACTGTTATTGATTGTATGTAATCGTTGTACCCGGATTTTATCAGGGTCACCGTGTGAGGACCAGCTGCAAGGTCGCCGACGATCTGGTTGGTTTCTCCCTGGAAGATGGTGTCCACATATATATCGGCCCCAACCGGAGTTGAAGAGATAGAGATTGACCCGGTCTGCTGATTTGACACAAGGGTGGCGTACACGTTGCTTGTCTGACCCGATTTTACTTCGATACTAGACGAATAGGGCTGGTACCCGGACATTGACACCGTAACATCGTGCCATCCCGGACTTACTCCGGAAAAGGTACCGGGTGTTGTCAGCTGGTCATATCCGCCATCGAGTACAGCGGAGGCACCTGAGGGATTGGAAGTCACATAGACATTTCCTGTCTGGGCAACCGGGCTGAGTGTGGCAAGAACGGGAATTGTCTGATCGGCGGCCGGATTCCCGGCAAAATAATTAGACCACGTCTCGTAGCCTGATTTCGAGACGGTGATGGTGTGGCCGGGAGTACCGGTAGTGCTTACGGTAATGGTTACCGGGGTCAATCCATAGTTCGTCCCGTCAAATAATACACTTCCCCCGGTAGGGTCTGAACTGACCTGGTAGTATCCCTTCTGGCTGCCGGGAGCGGGAGTCGGGACCGGGGTCGGTATCGCAACAAGCGCTGCGTGGACTGCAATGTGTTGTCCTGCTGCGGGATTCCCTGCATAGTACTGGCTCCAGGGCTGATAACCCGCTTTGTTGACGTTGATCGTATGGCCCGGCGTGCCCGTCACCATTACGATAACCGTGGTTGGTGTTGTACCAGAGGAAGTTCCATCAGCCGTAACGGCAGCACCGCTGGGACTTGATGTGACGTCATAATATCCCTCTTGTCCACCAATCGGGTTCGCCACAACAGGTGCGTCTGGTGATGCAGCTCGCGAGGTCATCACAACAGGTGGTGCGGTAGCAACCGGAGTCATCACAACAGGCGGGGCAGTAGCAACCGGAGTCATCACAACAGGTGGTGCGGTAGCAACCGGAGTCATCACAACAGGTGGTGCAGTAGCAACCGGAGTCATCACGACCGGTGGCGCGGTAGCAACCGGGGTCATCACAGCAGGTTCCTGTGCCGATACAGACCCGACTATCGCAATCGCTATGAAAAGCATAACGAGAAACGCTTTCTTCATAATATAAGTGAACACGCTCTTCAGGTTTATTAAATTTTTTGGGTCTGGTATCCTTTTTACTACCAACTCATAAAGGAAATTACTATGAAGAAATGGTAAAAATATCGTGTCCGGAATGCAGGGCTCGAAAAAGTATACCTTCTTTCTCATGGGAAGAGGAACTGTTCCGGGTGCAAATATGAATTTACCCCTCACCGGCTCCCTCTCTGTCTTACGCGAGATCACTGGAGAGGGATCACTGGAGAGGGATCAATGATTCCTTCTGGACCGGAGTGGTCAGAACATCTCATTAAGGACCGGTTTTGAACGGAGTTGAGGTATGGGAGCCCTTACAATTGTCCGGACCTCGCTGACGAACGATATACCTGAAATCTTTTCAGGTACCGTTGAAGTGGATGAACCTTATCTATAAAAAAAGAGGGTTTCTCCAGAGCGGAAAAATAAAAAATAATCAGTTTTTTTGTCTCAATGTTTTCTCATCAGGATTATCGATAGTAAACCAATGAGAGAGAGAGC
>JBAVWM010000419.1:0-2442 GCA_049697815.1 Methanoregula sp.
ATAAAACGCATTTGGCCTTTCATTTGGCAGCCGTCCGTTACCCACTTGAATGAATCAGGGAATCAGTGGTATGAGGCTGGTTGGTAATAATTATGCATTTCTCCTGTGCTCTCACCAACTACGAAGAATCGTCAACAAATATCGTCAACAAACCAAAAAACATTATTTGTGCCCAACTCAATTCTTAAATTGGTTAAAAACCCATCACCCATTATGGTAATTAAGAGCTTGAAGATCAAGGAGATCGCATACCAGACTCTCACGGCCCACAAGCGATCCGGCGAAACGTATTCAGATGTGATTATGCGACTCGCCCATGACAACGAAGTGCATTGCATGAAGGACAAGAAAATAAAATAATCGAAGCTGTTCGCGCCCTGCCAACCGCGGATTATCGTCAACTATCCATCCGGTGGACCAGCTGACAACCTACCAGAACCTTTTTAGATAATCTTTATATAGAACCGCAGACCAATTTTAGTGCTAAAAGTGGTGATTTTATGTCACAGCAACTTGGAGGACAGCAGATACTTATTCTTAAGGAAGGCAGCACCCGTACCCGCGGCCGCGACGCCCAGGGTATGAACATCACCGCCGCAAAGGCAGTGGCAAGTGCAGTCAGGACCACGCTCGGTCCCAAAGGTATGGACAAGATGCTCGTCGACACAATCGGCGATGTCGTGATCACAAATGACGGTGTCACGATCTTAAAGGAAATGGACATCGAGCACCCGGCCGCAAAGATGATGGTCGAGGTCGCAAAGACCCAGGACGATGAAGTCGGCGATGGGACCACCACCGCTGTCGTCATTGCCGGGGAACTCTTAAAGAAGGCAGAGGACCTCCTCGAGCAGGACGTTCACCCGACCATTATTGCCGCCGGCTACCGCCAGGCTGCCGAGAAAGCGCAGGCGCTCTTAAAAGACCTCGCCTTTGACATCAAGGTATCGGACAAGGCGCTCCTGAAGAACATCGCCGGTACCGCGATGACCGGCAAGGGTGCAGAAGCAAGCAAGGACAAGCTCTGCGACCTCGTTGTCCGGGCCGTGACCATGGTCACGGACGATGACGGCAAGGTCGACATCGAGAACATCAAGGTCGAGAAGAAGACCGGTGGCTCGATCGAGGACTCCGAGATCGTTGAGGGCGTACTCATTGACAAGGAACGTGTCCACCCCTCGATGCCCAAGAAGGTCACCAATGCAAAGATCCTCCTGCTCAACGCAGCAGTCGAGTTCAAGAAGACCGAAGTCGACGCCGAGATCAACATCACCTCCCCCGACCAGCTCCAGGCATTCCTCGATGAGGAAGAGCGGATGGTCCGGGGTATCGTTGACAAGATCGTCAAGAGCGGTGCAAACGTCCTCTTCTGCCAGAAGGGCATTGATGATGTTGCACAGCACTACCTGGCGAAGGCCTGGATCTTTGCAACCCGCCGTGTCAAAAAGAGCGACATGGAAAAACTCGCCCGGGCAACCGGTGCAACGCTCGTCTCCTCGATAGACGCTATCAGCAAGGAAGAGCTTGGAAAAGCCGGACTTGTTGAGGAACGCAAGGTCGGCGGCGAAGAGATGACCTTTGTCGAGCAGTGCAAGAACCCGAAAGCAGTCTCGATCATTATCAAGGGCGGCACCGAGCACGTCGTCGATGAACTCGAGCGCGCCATCCACGACGCACTCCGCGTTGTCGGTGTCGTTGTCGAGGACAAGAAGGTTGTTGCCGGTGGCGGCGCAATCGAGACCGAGCTCTCGCTCCGGCTCCGCGAATATGCGGCAACCGTCGGGGGCCGGGCCCAGCTCGCTATCGAGGCGTTTGCAGCGGCCCTTGAAGTCATCCCCCGCACCCTTGCAGAGAATGCAGGACTTGACCCCATCGACATGCTTGTTGAGATCCGTGCAGCCCACGAGAAGGGCAAGAAGACCCACGGCCTCAACGTCTTCGAAGGCAAGGCAGTCGACATGAAGGCAGCCGGCGTTGTCGAGCCACTCCGTGTCAAGACCCAGGCCATCTCTTCTGCAGCAGAAGCAGCAGTCATGATCCTGCGCATTGACGATGTCATTGCCTCGTCCAAGTCTCCCTCCGCAGGGCCCGAGGGCATGCCCCCGGGAGGTATGGGTGGCATGGGTGGAATGGGCGGCATGCCTCCGGGCATGGGCGACTACTGATCCCATCTCTTTTTCCGATATTCTTTTTTGGTCCTGTTTCACGAAAAATCGCTGCCGGATGCAGGGGTACGGTTCTTTAAAAAATGAGTTCCCGGCGTACTGTCGCTGCTCTTCCCCGCCATTTTTGAAAAATCAATCGCTTTAGGTCTGCTTTGATGTGCACACCCAGAGATCATAGATTGGATCAGCCGGGTTTTCCGTCACCTCAACCGTCCGCTCCATTGCGGTACCCCACTGCTGGATGAGCCGGGCTTCCTTCTCGGTCCCGACCGTGATG
>JBAVWM010000420.1:0-2031 GCA_049697815.1 Methanoregula sp.
GTAAAACCGAAGACCAAAGCTTACACGACCGTTCTCGAAGCACTCGAAAGACTCCATGACAAAGGCATCCCGCTCATAATAATCGCTGGCAACCACAGCATGGTGAAGACGCGGTATACGACCTCGCCATTCGAGGTGCTGACGTACCACAAAGCAGAGATCACGGCAGCATACAAATTCCGGTACGAAAAAGCCGAGATACAGGATACGATCTTCCACCTTATTCCCAATATGCTGAGACCAGAGGACTACCGCACGGCATTCGATGAGATAGAACTCTCAGGGAAGCACAACAACGTCCTCGTAACCCACGGGCTTGCTACGCAGATCAAGGACAAGCGCCTCGCAACAGTTGCGGAGCACGAGCTGGACGGCACGATCCTCTCGGACCGGTTCGACTACATTGCGCTCGGCCACTATCACCGCCAGTGCCAGGTTACGGACAATGCATGGTACTCGGGCTCCACGGAGTTCCTCACGTACGGCGAGATACAGGATACGAAAGGCGGCCTTTTGGTGGACCCGGGCCGGCATGAGGTCCTGCCGCTCGCGCTGCCGAAGACGCCGATGGCGGATTGCGGGACGATCAAATGCCAGGGGGTGCACCCTGGTGATATCACGGAGGAGATCATCGCCCGGGTTACGAAGAAGTGCCTGCCGCAGTACGCGATGGCGCAGGTGACGCTCGACGGGCTCTCGCGGGAGCACGGGAAGGGCATCGAGAGCCGGGACCTTGCCGGCATCCGCGAGCAGCTCCTTGACCTGAAAATCCGGGTGAAGTCTGAAGGGGAGGACCGGCCGGTCCCGCTCCAGCAGGACATCCGAATGATCGATTACCTGCAGGAGTTCGGGGAGTTCATTTCCCGGCAGCAGCTCTCCGCGAAACAGAAGGAGTTCGCCCTTGCCCGCGGGAAGGAAGTCCTCCAGTCCGTGATGGACGAGCACCGGGGGACCGCGGAATGATTCCATTCTCTTATTGGAATGGAGACTTGAAGGCGGCTGGCTCTCGTTCATTGCGAGCCCTCCCCGCCTCAGGGCCGCTCCGCGGCACGGCGCGGCCAGTACGGTTTTTGGGACCGGTAATCGGGGCCGCCGCGGGGCGTCCTTCGGGGCGTCAGCACACCTCACAACCAGGGGATGCCCACGCGGCGGGGGCGGAGCCCCCGAGAGCGTCAATAAAAAATTGTAAAGGTACTGAAAAGAACTCGTTCTCTCTAAAGCACCGGGGGACGGGAGAATGATTCTCGACCGGCTCGTGCTGAACAACTTCAAGCGGTTCCGGCACGAGAAGATCTGCTTCAAAGACGGCATCACCGGCATCCTCGGGAACAACGGCACGGGCAAGTCGAGCCTGGTGCAGGCCATCTTCTTTGCCCTCTATGGCGTGCAGGCGACCGGGATTTCTCCCGACTACATTGTCTCCAGTTTCGCGTCCCCAAAGGAGAAGTGCGAGGTCCGGCTCGACTTCCGGATTGGCGGCGACACCTACACGGTCGTCCGCACGTTCAAGAAAGGCAAGACCGTGAGCCACGATGCCACGTTCCACAGGAACGGGAAACTGATGGCAACCGGCGTGAGCCCGGTCGAGATCGAGGTGAAGCGGACGCTCGGCATGGGCCCGGTGGATTTCAAAAACACCATCTACGCGGGGCAGAAAGACCTCCTCACCCTGCTGGAGAACACGCCCGGCAAGCGCAAGGAGTGGTTCCTCCGGGCGCTCGGGATCGATTTCCTGAACACCGAGAGCCAGAAGATCTTGAAAGAGCAGATCGATACCAGAGCCGGCGAGCTCCAGCGCAAGGAAGGCGAACTTGCGGCCATGACCGGCCGGCAGAGCGAGGTGGACCTCGCAAATCTCCAGGCATCCGTCACGGAGTTCCGGAAAACGATCGCGGAGCATGAGGAAGCGAGAGATTGCCGGAAGAAGCAGCGGGCGGAACTTGACGGAAAACAGAAAATCCTTGCCGAGAAGAAGCTCCTCTACAACCGGCTCCTCCAGCAGCAGCAGAACCTTGCACAAGAGCGGGACGC
>JBAVWM010000421.1:0-7251 GCA_049697815.1 Methanoregula sp.
CCGCTAAAAGGGACCCCGACAGAAGTAAAAGAAATGAGCGGCCCGGGAATTCCACCATATTTTTTGTGTTCGTCAACCGCCTCCGTGGGTGCCCCCGCTAACGGATCAGTTACCTGACCGGACAACCGGTAATCTGTCCCGATGTGTTCGAAAAACCTGATAGTTCTTCCCTGTTTTGTGGTTCTGATAAACCGTTCAATCCTCATTGAGGCCCTGAAACGGGGAGCTTTCATGATACTTGAGGAGGGATATCGTAATCATACCCCCGGCCTACCCACTCGTTCGGAGGGGCTGATACAACAGCAGCAGATCCATTACCCTGCCGATCCGGCAGGTCTCCCGCAGATATCATATCCGGCAAGGTGGCAAAAGCATAAGACAGTCCAGAGCCGGAGCGGCCAGGAAAAGAGGATGAAGAGCGAGACCGGTTCTCCGTAATGAAAGGTCCAGATCCCTTCCAGCGCACCAAGATATTCCATAAGACACCCGGTGAGGAGGCCTGCGATGAGGACCGCAAGGTTCCGGCTCATTGGCAGCATTCCGGCATAGTACAGGGAAAAAGCTGCCTGCAGGAGGTAAACAAGGACCAGCAGCGGTGAAAAAACCGGGAGATAACGAAGGATTGGCACCGTAAGGGCAATAAGGAGGCACGGGATAATCACCGGAAGAATCCTGAGTATCCACTGCTCCCCGCGGTTGTTTTTATTGGATGCAAATACCGGAACCTTCATGATACTTCGGGCAACAGACAGCATAACCAGCATGAAAATACCCCAGCCAAAAACCGTGAGGAGGGAAGGCACGTCATGATCGAAGTACATAAGGGTTCCGGCAGAGGTATGAGCATACTCGTCAATTGCCCCGACAAGCGTGGAAATGATAAGGAATACGACAAGTGATGGCGTTTCCATAGCAAGGGCACTGTATGAACTTATGATGATCGCCACGCACAAACCCGCAGGAAATATGACGGGATGAAGTTCAGCGTAACCACCTGAAAAATATGCGAAAGCCATGGCTGCAACCATGACTGCCAGCACGCCGAGGTTCCTGAAGTTCACAAAGAGGGAATCTATTTCACTGTATTAAATAATTCCGGTTATTTATGGTATCTTTGAAGGGAAGGTTCCCAGAACGATGGGAACAATACTACCACAGACAACTGCACGGGTAAAAGCGATGATGCAACCGGTAACAATATTTCACGATATATTCATATGGGGGCCCGTGGAATAAACAGCATTGGATCAGAATGTGAGATGGTGACATGAGTTACTTCCTTGATCCTCCGGCACTCTTTCTTTTTGGGATTATCGTATATTACCTTTCAAAGCGGCTGAGATGGGAACTTCTTGTCACAGGCATTGTCATGATAATAATCTCGGTCGTGATGTTCATGGGGGGCAGCTCGCTGCTCTATCTTGATATCATTGCGTGGCCATTCCCACCGACACCAGGATCGGTGTGGATGTTCCACACAAACTATACCGGCATCACAAAAGAGAGCGTCCCGGTCATCTGGGCTGTCGTGATGTTCTTCCTCTATCCTGTCTGGCAGCTGTGCGGTTATCTCCTCGCCCTCCGTTTTGATACGGGGTCGTTCCTCCTCCGGATGGTCTCGTATAATAACGTCAGGAGCAGGAGAGCGAGAGGAAAAACCGTATTTTCCGTCACCCGGGGGCCTGATGCACGCGAAATAACCCGCGCAGCGGTGGAACGTACCGGGGGTTTGGGAAGGTTCGTACAGAAAGGGAACCGCGTAGTCATCAAGGTGAACATCAGTGGAGGTAACCCGCAGATCCCCGGATCGTTCACCAGTATCGCGGTTGCTGACGAACTCGTGGGGATGATACAGGAGGCGGGAGGGGAACCCGTTGTTGTGGATTCCGACATGATCTGGACGAAGTTTGCACCGGTTGCCGAGGCCGAGGGCTGGGTTGCATGGGCACAGGAGCGGAACGTCCCGCTCGTCAACCTGCGGGAAACAGAACAGGTACGGTTCAATTTCAAAAAGGGGAGCGCTATCGGTATTGTGCCGGTCTCGAAGATACTTGTCGATGCGGATGTAATCATCTCCGTTCCCACGATGAAGACTCACCTCCTCACCGGCGTGACCCTTGGCATGAAGAACATGTACGGGACGTTTCCCGAGGAGAACAAGGCCAAGTTCCACCGGTTCGGGATCGAGGATGTCGTCTGCGAAGTCAATGCCGCCTTCACGCCGAACCTGACCGTGATCGATGGCACAACCGGGGGCGAGGCATGGGGCCCCCTGTCCTGTTCTCCGGTCGGATTCCAGACCGTGATCGCCGCAAACGATGTTGTTGCCGCGGATGCCATTGCCTGCCGTCTTATGGGATATGATCCGTCCGCTATCCTCCATATCAAAAAAGCCCATGACAAGGGGCTTGGTGATGCCATGATTGCCTTCGATATCTCTGCGCTCAGCCCCCCGCACAGGAAAGACGGGGTGTGGGAAAAACCCGATCCCGGTGTGTCCCGGTTCTACGAAGCACTTATCGAGACTGCACTCCTTCTCCCCGGGATGCAGAAATTCTTCGATCTGGCAGCAGATTTCGTGCTCTTTGGATTTGCCACCCTCCCGATCCTGAAAGATATAACCCCTGCAATGGAAAGGATCCTGAATGATATCCTCATGAGCCTCTTTGCAAGCGGCTACCGGGGATCGAAGTGGAAAGACGTGGATACAAAGAAGTTCCAGGCCTCGATGGAGAAATTTTCCAAAGAGATGATGATGAAATGATTCTGTACTCTTTTAAGATCAAATTTTCACGTGCAATGCGCCAGGATTTCTCCATTGCTGTTTGAAAAAAAAAAGTTTCAACAGCCGCAGAAGAGCTTCCGCACCATCTCCGGAATCTCGGAGACGCGGGATGCCACCGGCACGCCGTGCTTCCTGAGCCGGGCGATCTTGGATCGGGCGTCCCCTTCGCCGCCCTCGACAATAGCGCCGGCATGCCCCATCCGCTTGTCCGGAGGAGCTGAGATGCCGGCAATATAGGAGACGATGGGGAGGTTTGTTGACATTGCCCCCTCTTCTTCGAGATTACCTCCTACTTCCCCGATGAGGACGACTGCTTTTGTCTGGGAATCCTTCTCAAAGCGTTCCAGTACATCCACAAAGGTCTGGCCGATAACCGGGTCGCCGCCAATCCCGACGACGGTGCTCTGGCCGATGCCGGCCCGGGTGAGCTCGTCCACGACCTCGTAGGTGAGCGTACCCGAGCGGGAGATGACCCCCACGTTCCCGCGGGAGAAAAGCCCTGCCGGCATGATCCCCATCTTGACTTCCCCGGGCGAGAGGAGCCCGGGGCAGTTGGGGCCGATCACGCTCGCACCCTCCATCTTCGCATAGGCAATCGCCTTCATCGTGTCCTGCACCGGGATGTGCTCGGTGATACAGACGATGGTCTTAAGGCCGGCGTTTGCCTCTTCCATGATCGCATCGGCTGCTGCGCCTGCGGGGACAAAGATGACCGCGGCACCGATATCATGGTCCTTCATCGCGTCCTTCACGGTGTTGTACACCGGTACGCCATGTACCTGCTGGCCGCCCTTGCCGGGCGTGACTCCGGCAATGACCCCCATGCCTCCCACCTGCTTTGCGTATGCGTTCATCAGGCCGATGTGGAACTCGCCCTGCTTGCCGGTCGCACCCTGTACGAGGATCCCGGTGTTCCTCTCACCGTAAATCATGCTGTCACCTCGACTGCCTTCTTCACCACGAGGTCCATGGTATCCAGCATCTCGTAGCCCTTCTCTGAGAGGAGCCTTCTCCCTTCTGCTTCGTTTGTCCCTGCCAGTCGTACGATTACTTTCTGGGAGATGCCCGCTGCGATGATCCCTTTCGCCACCTCATCGCACTTGGTGATTCCCCCGAGGAGGTTGACAACGATCACTCTGACGGTCGGGACACTCGCCACGAGCCGGACAGCATTCATCACCCGTTCGCTCTCCGCCCCTCCCCCGACATCGAGAAAGTTGGCCGCTTTCCCGCCATAATACTCGATCAGGTCGAGGGTCGCCATCGTGAGCCCGGCGCCGTTGCCGATGACACCGATCTTCCCGTCCAGCTCGACATAGGAGAAGCCATGCTTCTCGGCCTCCCGCTCCCGCTCGGAGAGATCGCGGTTCACGGCGATCCCCTGCCGCCCGAGCGCATTGTCGTCCACGATGATCTTGGCATCCGCGGCAAAGACCCCGTTTGGCGTGGTCACCAGCGGGTTGATCTCAGCAAGGAGGGCGTCCTTCTCGATGAAGGTCCGGTAGAGCTTGTTGATAACGGGACCAATCTCCTTCGGTGCTGTCCCGATAAGTTCGCGGATCATGAACGGCGGGATGTCCCGCATCAGGGGATTTGCAACAACCTTCCGGATCAGTTCCGGGTGCTCTTTTGCGGTGATCTCGATCTCAACGCCACCTGCATCGGTGAAGAGGAGGAGCGGCTGCTTGCTCGACCGGTCAACGGTGATCGAGAGGTAATACTCATGTCTGATGTCGAGTTTTTGTTCGGCAAGGATCTCTTTTACGGGCAGGCCCTTGATCTGCTTTCCGAAGAGTTCCTTTGCCACCTTCGTACCTGTTGCCTTGTCCGCCATCAGGATCCCGCCGGCTTTGCCTCTGCCGCCGACATCCACCTGAGCCTTCAGGACGAACGCCTCGCCCAGTGCACCGAGATGGGGGGTAAGTTCGTCAGCCGATCGGATCAGGAATCCTGCCGGGACAGGGATCCCGGCCGTTTTGAGAACGTTCTTTGCCTCGTATTCACGCAGTTTCATGGTTGCTTCCCCAGCTGCAGACCGAGCTGCATTGCTTTCAGGTTGAGATCCTCGGTTCCCCTGGGCACAGAGTCGAGGATTGCTTTCTTTAACGATTCTTCGCTCACGACATGCGTTGCAGCAACGAGCGCCCCGAGCATCACGATATTGGCGACAATATCTTTTTTCAGCGTCTGTTTTGCTTCCCGCGTTGCCGGGATCTCGATATACCGGCACGTTGGCCGGGAGTGGACCAGCGTGGAGTCGACAAGCATCACGGCAGGTTCTTCCGCAGCTGCCCCATACTTTTCGAATCCTTCCTGCGACATGATAACGTAAATACCGGGAAGTGTTACTTTGGGGTACAGGATCGGGTCATCATCGATGATGACCGCGCTCATCGAAGCCCCGCCCCGGGCCTCCGGCCCGTACACCTGCGTCTGGACGGCATACTTGCTGTCATACATCACGGCAGCCCGCCCGATGATAACGGCTGAGAGGATAATCCCCTGGCCGCCGAAACCCGAGAACCGTATCTCGTTTCTCATGGCTTCATCCCCATGGCCGGCCGGTTCCGGTGGGTGAGTTCCCCGACTACGAACATGTCCCCGGGGATCTGCTCCCCCTGCTCAAGCATCCGGTCGCGTTTTGCTTTCAGGAGTGAGTGGACTTTCAGGTACTCGACATGGTCCATGACCTGCCGGAACTTGTTTCTGCGCCCGAAGGCCGTGGGGCACTGGACGAGTGCTTCGATGAACGAGAACCCGGGTGTCTCAAGTCCCACTTTGACCGCTTTTTCAAGCTCCTTGACATGATACGAGGTCCAGCGGGAGACATAATTTGCTCCCGCAGCGGTTGCAAGCTCGCAGAGATCAAAGGGGGTTTCGGCACAACCGTAGGGTGTCGTGGACGAGAGGCAGCCCTTGGGTGTTGTCGGGCTCCCCTGCCCGCCGGTCATCCCGTAGATCTGGTTGTTCATGCAGACCACCGTGAGATCGATATTGCGCCGGCAGGCATGGATGAAGTGGTTGCCGCCGATGGCCGCAAGGTCACCGTCACCGGTAAAGACCACAACGTTCAGATTCGGGTTTGCCATCTTGACACCGGTGGCAAACGCAAGTGCCCGCCCGTGGGTGGTATGGAGCGAATCTGCGAGAATGTAGCCGGGGGCACGCGAGGAGCACCCGATGCCGGAGACAAAGACCGTCTCTTCCTTCTTCCAGCCCATCTGATCGATGGCAGCGAGCGTGCAGTTGATGATCGTCCCGTTCCCGCAGCCCGCACAGTAGATGTGGGGGAGCCGGTCCTGCCGGAACCAGTCCTCGTAACTCATTGCCCCGCCTCCAGTATGGCAATGAGTTCCGCAGGGGTGTGGAGCTCCCCGCCCAGCTTGGGGATGCTTTTAACCGGAACCTTCACATGCCGCTCGATCTCCCGGGCGATCTGCCCGAGGTTCATCTCGGGGACCAGGAACCGCCGGGCGTTCCTGAACTCCAGGAGAGCCTTTTCCGGGAACGGCCAGACCGTCCGGATCCGCAGGAACCCGATATTTGCGTCTTTTTTATCCTCCAATACCTGCTGGACGGTGCGGACCGGTCCCCCATAGGCAACAAAGACCTGCTCCGCGTCCGGGTTGATGATGTCGTAGTCCGCCATCTCGTACCGGGCGTTCTCGATTTTGTCGACGAGACGCTGGACAAGGGCACCGTGCAGCTTCGGGTTCGTGGCACACGGGTATCCCCGCTCGTCATGGGTCAGACCGGTGACGTGGACATGGTGGCCTTTGCCAAACTGCGGAAAGCCGGGGATCAGGTCGGAATCCGTTGCACTGAAGGGAGGAGTCCCGGGAACGAACGGCTTTCGCCCGACCCGTTCGACTTTGTCGGGTATCAGGATCTTCTCCCGCATGTGCCCGACTGTCTCGTCGGCCATCAGGAAAACGGGCACGCGGTATTTATCCGCGAGGTTGAAGGCCTTCGCGGTCAGCTCATACATTTCCTGTACTGTTGCCGGGCAGAGGGCAATGATCGCATAATCCCCGTGCGAGCCGAACCTCACCTGCATCATGTCTCCCTGTGCCGACATGGTCGGCTGGCCGGTTGAGGGTCCACCCCGCTGGACATTGACGACAACGCAGGGCGTTTCGGTCATTACGGCAAACCCGATGTTCTCCATCATGAGGGAGAAACCGGGGCCGCTCGTGGCGGTCATTGCCCGGGCACCAGTCCACGAAGCACCGATGATCGAGGCCATGCTTGCGATCTCGTCCTCCATCTGGATGAAGACGCCTCCTTTCTTCGGAAGTTTTACGGCCATGTGCTCGGCAATCTCGGTCGAGGGGGTGATCGGGTACCCCCCGAAGAAGTTGCAGCCGGCAGCAAGCGCTCCTTCCGCACAAGCAGTGTTTCCCTGCCAGAATTCAGTCCGCGTCAATATTCAATCGCCACCTTGTGGGGTTCGTACGGTTCTTCGT
>JBAVWM010000422.1:0-2945 GCA_049697815.1 Methanoregula sp.
CGGTAGCACCGAAAAATTCCGATTTGTACCATCTTGGCACGCTTGGTCCCGGTGAAAGGGAGACATTCGATCTTCTTCTCCTCTCGGACAAGAATACCGAAGCAGGTCTCGTGAAGATCCCGGTCACCATCCAGTACAATGCCATTGATGGCAAGGTCACGTCACAATCCACCGGTATCGATGTGATGTTCAAGGGCAAGGCGGAGCTCGGTTTTGTCTCCGTTGACACGAACCCCCCGCGCCTGACGGAAAAAACCCCGTTTGATCTGACGATCCGGATCGAAAATACCGGTACCGGTGAGGCAAAACAGGTCTCGGCAACCATCGACCTCCCTGCCGAAGGGACAAAAGAGGCGTTCATCGGGAAGATCAAGCCGGGCAACGATGCCCCGGCCATATTCCTGCTCGAAGGGCTGAAAGGCGGTAACTACCCGTATAACCTGTCCGTTAACTACTCGGATGATATGGGTGCCCACACGCTCACCCGGCAGATGAACATGCGGGTACCGCCGGCCGATAATTCCGGCACAATAATCATCATACTGGTCATTCTTGTCATTCTCGGTATTGTCGGCTACCGGTACTGGTACCTGCCCAGGATCAAAGGCGACGGTAAATTCCCATGGGAAAGAAAGAACTGAAGGTCGCGTTCCTGCTGGCGCTGCGCTCGCTCCAGCGGGGAAGCCGCTCAAGCACGATCCTGACCATCCTGATCATCGGGATGTGCTTCACCAACATGATCTTCCTCCCCTCCATGTTCAACGGGATCGGGCAGAGCATCACCGCGCAGGTCGTGGACTATGAGGTCGGGGACGTGCTGGTCAGCCCCAAGTCTGGCGACCAGTACGTCTCTGACCTCGGTGCAACGCTCGACCTCATCAACGGCATGCCCGGCGTGGAACGCGCCTCTCCCCATTTTACCCGGGGAGCGACCCTCAAATACCGCCAGCGTATTCTTGGCGTCTCGGTGCGGGCGATATCGCCCAATGACGAGAAGTACGTCTCCCCGCTCTACACCAAGATGGTTGCCGGCAGTTATCTCGGCCAGGCTGACACTGCTGAAGTGATCATCGGGAAACCGGTTGCAGGAGACGCCTCCATCCGGCAGGAGGATGAGTTCCAGCCATCGCTTGGGGGTGTGCGGGTCGGCGACTCGATCACGATCGACTATGGGAACGGTTACGTCAAGGACTACCGGGTAAAAGGGATTTACTTCACGGGCTGGAGCCAGGCGGACAGCGCGGTCTATGTGACCATGACAGATATGGCGCTCGTTGACCCGAAGGCGGCAGATAATGCAAATTCCATCACGGTCAAGGCAAAACCCGGCTATTCGGAGACCTTCATCAAGAACGAGCTGATCCAGTACGGGGTGACGTCCAAGGTCCAGACTACGGCGGACCAGCTCTCCAAGAGCCTGGGACGGGCGCTCCAGAGTTTTGCCATCATCAACCTGGTCTCGCTGATCGTGAGCATCATCATCACAACGGTCGTGTTGTTCATTGTCATCACCATCAAGACCCTCAACAGCCGCAGGCAGATCGGGATCCTCAAGGCGATCGGCGTGGACAAGGAGGTCATCATGCATAACTACGGGTTCCAGGTCATTATTCTCGGTGTCCTCGGCATTATCCTTGGGATCTTCATCACGCTCCTGCTCGCGGCATACATGGCAGTGCACCCCATCGTGACCCCCGAATGGTCTGCAACCCTGTATCTTACGCCCAGGGACCTGCTCACCAACTCCATAATCCTGTTCTGCGCAGCGGCCGTTGCCGGGTATGTCCCTGCCTACCAGGTCTCCCGCGAGGATATCCAGACTGCCATGAGGGCCTGATATGATCGAGATTTCAGGCCTGATGAAGATATACCGGATGGGAAATGTCGAGGTCAGGGCGCTTGACGGGGTCACGCTCGATATCGAAAAGGGCGAGTTCCTCGGCATCATGGGACCCAGCGGAAGCGGCAAGACCACGCTGCTCCATATGCTCGGGCTCCTTGACGAACCGACCTCAGGGAGGATTGTCATCGACGGGATGGATATCGCAAAACTCACCGATTACGAGAAGACGATGTTCCGGCTCTACAAGCTCGGCTACGTCTTCCAGGACTATGCCCTCGTTCCGGACCTGACCGTTATGGAGAATGTCTCCCTGCCGGGGATGCTCCGGAAGGATCTGGATGAGGAGCAGTGCCGTGTGGCCAGCACCGACATTCTGACGAAGATCGGCCTGCTCGACCGGCAGGACCACCTCCCGCGGGAACTCTCGGGTGGCCAGCAGCAGCGGGTCTCGCTCGCCCGGGCGATGGTGAACAAGCCGGACATCCTGTTTGCCGATGAGCCGTGTGCGAACCTTGATACGGAGAACTCCCGGATAGTGCTCGACCTCTTCCGGGAGATCAACGAGTCCATGCATCAGACCATTATCATGGTATCCCACGAGGACTGGCACAAGGAGTATTTCCACCGCATTATCCGGCTCAGGGATGGCAGGGTCGTGAGCGACGAAAAAAACCCGTCTGCGCACAAGACCCCCTGAGGCAACATCCTGTACCTTTTTTCGTTCCCCGAGCTGACAGTACAGTATACGCTGATCCTGCCATGGACGAAATCCCCCTCGACAAGATTGTCCGTTCCCGCCGCCGGACCATCGCGCTCATCGTTACCCCGGAGGCCCGCGTTATTGTCCGTGCTCCCCTGAAAGCCCCGGCCGCTCTGATCGATGCATTTGTCCGGGAACATCACGGCTGGATAAAAAAGAAGGTCGCCGAGATGAAGGAGCGGCCGCAGGTTGTCATCCATGCGTACGAAGAGGGGGAGGTCTTCTGGTTCCTTGGCCGTCCCTACCCGCTGCATATTGTTGACGACGGGAAAGCGGCAATCGGGCGCACCGACCGGCTCTGTGTCTCCCGCTCCCTGGTGCCCGATATCCGTATGGCAGTGA